>BBBN01000192.1 GCA_001311585.1 Thermus sp. JCM 17653 | reverse complement strand
CCCCCAGCGCCCACCGCAAGGCCCAGGAGGAGCCCCTTCCCCTGGCCGAGGCCCTGGAGGAGGAAAGGGCCCCGGAGTTCGCCCGGGCCCTGGGCACTCTGGTCCACTACGCATCGCCCGCCACCTGGACCCCGAGGACGAGGAGGCCATGGCCGCCCTCCTCCTCCAGGAGGTGGCCTTCCCCTTCGCCCCGGAGGAACGGGAGGCGCTTTTGCGGGAGGCCCGCCTCCTCCTCCGCCACTACCGGGCCATGCTGGGAAGCCTCCTCCCCCCCTTGGAGGCCCGGGAGGAGGACCACGCCGAGCTTCCCCTGGTCCTGCCGCTTTGGGGAACGGTTTGGTACGGGGTTCTGGACCGCCTGTACCGGGTGGGGGGGACCTGGTACCTGGAGGACTACAAGACCGACCGGGAGGTGCGCCCGGAGGCCTACCGCTTGCCCCTCGCCCTCTACCGGGAGGCGGTGCGGCGGGCCTGGGGGGTGGAGGCCGAGGCCCGGCTGGTCTACCTCCGTTCCCAGGAGGTCTACCCCTTCTCCCTCGAGGAGCTTAGGGCGGCCCTGGCGGAACTGCCAAACCCCCCAGGGGAGGCCCTGGGGGGGGAGGAAGGCCAGGCCTAGCGCTTGGAGTACTGGGGAGCCCGGCGGGCCTTGTGCTTGCCGTACTTCTTCCGCTCCACCACGCGGGCGTCCCGGGTGAGGAAGCCCAAGGGCTTGAGCTTTGCCCGGTAGTCGGGGTTGTACCGGAGAAGGGCCCGGGCCACCCCCAGCTTGATGGCGTCCACCTGGCCGCTTTTCCCACCCCCCTTCACGGTGATGTAGCGTCGAAGCGGCCCAGGGCGTCCACCACCCTAAGGGGTTCCAGGGCCGCCACCGCCCGCACCAGCCCCTGGAAGTATTCCTGGAAGTCCTGGCCGTTCACGGTGACCTTACCGCTTCCGGGCCTCAGAAAGACCCGGGCCACCGCCTCCTTCCGCCGTCCGGTGCCGTAGTACTGCTCCATCACTTGACCTCCAGCTTCTCGGGCTTCTGGGCTGGTGGGGGTGGGTGGGCCCGGCGTAGACCTTGAGCCTTTTGAAAAGCCTCCGGCCCAGAGGCCCCTTGGGCAGCATCCCCTTCACCGCGTGGGCCAGCACCCGCTCGGGGTGGGTGGAAAGCATCTTCTCCAAGGGGATCTCCTTAAGCCCCCCGGGGTAGCCGCTGTAGCGGGTGTAGACCTTCTGCGCAAGCTTCTTCCCGGTGACGCGGATCTTGTCGGCGTTGACCACCACCACGAAGTCCCCCATGGCCACGTTGGGGGTCCAGTCGGGGCGGTGCTTGCCCCGAAGGAGGGTGGCGATCTGGGTGGCGAGCCGCCCCAGGGTCTTGCCCTCGGCGTCAATCAAAACCCAGCGGGGTTCCGTTTCCTTAGGTATGTACGTCTTCACCAGGGCCCTCCTTATGGCTTGGGCGAGGCTTCCGCTCTTGGCGGGGGATCGGGGGACCCCGCAAGAACGCCAAAGGTAACTTTACCACATCCTTGGGGCCTATGGGTAGATGTGGTAGGCTAAAGACCCGTGAACGGGGTTTCCCAGCCTCCAGCCAAGCCCAGAAAATACATCTTCGTTACCGGGGGGGTGGTTTCCAGCCTGGGGAAGGGGATCCTGACCTCTTCCCTGGGGGCGCTCCTCCGGGCCCGGGGCTACCGGGTCACGGCCATCAAGATTGACCCCTACGTGAACGTGGACGCGGGCACCATGCGCCCCTACGAGCACGGGGAGGTCTTCGTCACCGCCGACGGGGCCGAGACCGACCTGGACATCGGCCACTACGAGCGCTTCTTGGACCTGGACCTTTCCCGGGGCAACAACCTCACCACGGGCCAGGTCTACCTCTCGGTGATCCAGAAGGAGCGCCGGGGGGAGTACCTTTCCCAAACGGTCCAGGTCATCCCCCACATCACCGACGAGATCAAGGAAAGGATCCGCAAGGTGGCGGAGGAGCAGAAGGCGGAGATCGCGTGGTGGAGGTGGGGGGCACGGTGGGGGACATCGAGAGCCTGCCCTTTCTGGAGGCCATCCGCCAGTTCCGCTTTGACGAGGGGGAGGAGAACACCCTTTACCTCCACCTCACCCTGGTCCCCTACCTGGAGACCAGCGAGGAGTTCAAGACCAAGCCCACCCAGCACTCCGTGGCCACCTTGAGGGGCGTGGGCATCCAGCCCGACATCGTGGTCCTCCGCTCCGCCAAGCCCGTGCCCGAGGAGGTGCGGAAGAAGGTGGCCCTCTTCACCAACGTCCGCCCGGGCCACGTCTTCTCCAGCCCCAACGTGGAGCACCTCTACGAGGTACCCCTCCTCCTCGAGGAGCAGGGCCTGGGCCGGGCGGTGGAGAGGGCCTTGGGGCTGGAGCCCGTCTTCCCCAACCTGGCCTTCTGGCAGGAGGCGGTGCGGTCCTCAAGCACCCCGAGCGCACCGTCAGGATCGCCATCGCCGGGAAGTACGTGAAGATGCCGGACGCCTACCTTTCCCTCCTCGAGGCCCTAAAGCACGCCGGCATCAAGAACCGGGCCCGGGTGGAGGTGAAGTGGGTGGACGCCGAGGCCCTGGAGGAGGCGGACCTGGACGAGGCCTTCCGCGACGTTTCCGGGATCCTGGTCCCCGGGGGGTTCGGCGTGCGGGGCATTGAGGGCAAGGTGCGGGCGGCCCAGTACGCCAGGGAGCGCAAGATCCCCTACCTGGCATCTGCCTCGGCCTGCAGATCGCCGTCATCGAGTTCGCCCGCAACGTGGCGGGCCTCAAAGGGGCCAACTCCACGGAGTTTGACCCCTACACCCCCCACCCGGTGATCGACCTCATGCCCGAGCAGCTGGAGGTGGAGGGCCTCGGGGGCACCATGCGCCTTGGGGACTGGCCCATGCGCATCAAGGAGGGCACCCTCCTCCACCGCCTCTACGGCAAGGAGGAGGCCCTGGAGCGCCACCGCCACCGCTACGAGGTGAACCCCCTTTACGTGGACCGGCTGGAGCGGGCGGGCCTCGTGGTCTCCGCCACCACCCCGGGGATGCGGGGCCGGGGGGCGGGGCTGGTGGAGGCCATTGAGCTCCTGGACCACCCCTTCTTCCTGGGCCTCCAGAGCCACCCCGAGTTCAAGAGCCGCCCCATGCGCCCTTCCCCGCCCTTCGCGGCTTCGTGGAGGCGGCCCTGGCCTATCAGGAAAGGGCTTAAAGCAGTCCTTGCGAACTGCCTCGCCACCCGCCCGGAAAAGCCCCGCTCCAGGGCGAAGCGGAGGGCCTCGGCCTCCTCCTCCGCCGCCAGGGGGCGGCCCAGGTGGTGGGCCACCGCCTTCAGGTAGAGGGCCTTGTCAAAGGGGGGGAAGGTGAGCACCAGGCCGAAGCGCTCGGCCAGGGCCAGGGTGTCCTGGAGGCGTCCCAGGCCTCGGGGGCTCGCCGGGGAGGGGGTTTTCCCCCAGGCGGCGCACCAGGTGGCGGCGGTTGGAGGTGGCGAGGAGGAGGACGTTCTCCGGGGGCCCCTCGAGGCCTCCCTCCAGGAGGGCCTTCAGGTGGTGGAAGGCCTCGTCCTCGGGGTCCAAGGAGAGGTCGTCCAGGAAAAGGAAGAAGCGGTGGGGGAGGAGGGCGAGCCTCTCCAGGAGGGCCTCGAGGCGGGGAAGGGCCCCCTTCTCCACCTCCACCATCCTCGCCCCCTCCAGGTGGAGGAGGCTCTTGGCCGCGGTGCTCTTCCCCGTGCCCCGGGCCCCGTAGAGGAGGGTGTGGAGGGCGGGCCTGCCGGAGAGGAAGCGCCGGGCGTTGGCCTTTAGGGCCTCCCGCTGGGCCTCGTAGCCAGGAGCTCGTCCTCCCGG
>BBBN01000191.1 GCA_001311585.1 Thermus sp. JCM 17653 | reverse complement strand
CCACCGCCACCCCGAGACCCTGCCCCAGCGCTTTTCGGAGCTTACGGGCTTCCTCCGAGGCTTCCTGGCTGAGGGAGGGGAACTTTGCCTCACCTCCGACCACGGCAACGCGGAGGAGCCCTGGCACCCCCACCACACCCGAAACCCCGTGCCCCTGGTGGGCACGGGAAAGGCCCCCCCGCCCCCTAAAGACCTGGCCGGGGTCTTTCCCTGGATGCAAACGCTTCTCATTCCTAAACTTACTAAATCCGACCGGAATACTTGACTTTTTGCCGGAGGCGAGGTAGAGTCCCCCCGAGGCGCCCTCGGCCCGCGCTTCCGGGCCATTTCTCAAGGAGGTAGCATGAGAAAGCTTCTTACCCTGATCGGCCTCACCACCCTAAGCCTGGGCCTCGCCCAGCAAGCCACCCTTACCCTTTACTCCGGACGGGGGCAGAGCCTGGTGGAGCCCATCCTCCGCCAGTTCCAGGAGGAAACGGGGATCCGCGTCCAGGTGCGCTACGGCACCGACGCCCAGATCCTCGCCGCCCTCCAGGAGGAGGGAAGCCGCTCCCCCGCCGATGTCCTCTGGCTCAACACCTCCGGGGCCCTGGGACAGGCCGCGGCCAAGGGACTCCTCAGACCCCTGGGGGAAACCCTCTTGGGAAGGCCGGTGGCCTTTGTGCCCGCTTCCAGGGCCTGGGTGCCGATCACGGTGCGGCTTCGGGTCCTGGCCTACAACCCCCAGAAGGTGAAGGCCGAGGAACTTCCCGATAGCCTCCTGGACCTTCCCCGGTTCGTCCGGGAAAAGGGGCTTCGGATAGGCTGGACCCCCACCTACTCCAGCTTCCAGGACATGGTGGCCGGGATGATCCTCCTCCACGGGGAGGCCAAGACCCGGGAGTGGCTTCTCTCCATGAAGGCCCTCGCCCCCAAGGCCTACCCCTCCAACCCCGCCATGCTGGACGCCATCCGCGCCGGGGAGGTGGACCTGGCTCCACCAACCACTACTACGTGGTGCGCTTCCGCCGGGCGGGGTACAACCTGGGCCTCCACCACTTCAAGGACGGGGACGTGGGCAACCTGGTCCTGGTGACGGGGGCGGGCATCCTGAAGACCAGCAAGAACCTGGCCGCCGCCACCCGGTTCCTCACCTACCTCCTCTCCCCCAAGGCGCAGCAGTACTTCGTGGGCAACGTGGGAGAGTATCCCTTGGTCAAGGGGGTGGTGGTGGACCCCAACCTCCTGCCCCTCGAGGAGGCCCTCAGGAAAAGCCCCAGGCTGGACTTTGAGAAGCTTCCCCTGGAAGAGGCCCTCAAGCTTCTTCGGGAGCTAGGCATCCTGTGATACCGCCCCATGGGGGCCCTGGCACCACGGACGAGGGATGCACACCAATAGGGTTATGACCCTGAGCTGCCCCACCTCCCCGGGCTCCTGCCCTTCCTCCTCCCCGCCCTCCTCACGGGGGGTGGGGTGGCCCTTCCCCTCCTTTACCTGGTCCTCAGGGCCCTCGAGGCCGACCCCCTGGCCCTGCGGGAGATCCTCCTTCGGCCCAAGAACCTGGAGCTTTTGGGAAACACCTTGGCCCTTCTTTTGGGGGTTCTCCTCCTCACCACCCTCCTCGCCCTGCCCCTGGCCTTCCTCACCACCCGCACAGACCTCAAGGGCAAGCGGCTTCTGGCCCTCCTCCTCGCCCTACCCCTGGCCGTCCCCGGCTACGTGGGGGCCTTCGTGCTGCTCGCGGCCACGGGGCCTGGGGGAGTACTCCCCTCCCCCGGCTGGAGGGGTACTGGGGGGCTTTGCTGGTCCTCTCCTTCATCACCTACCCCTACCTCTTCCTCTCCCTGCGGGCCGCCTTCCTGGGCTTGGACCCCTCCTTGGAGGAAGCGGCCAGGACCCTGGGCCAGAAGCCCCTTGCGGCTTTCTTTAGGGTGGTCTTTCCCCAGCTCCTCCCCGCCCTCCTCTCCGGCTACCTCCTGGTGGGGCTCCACGTCCTGGGGGAGTTCGGCACGGTGAGCCTTCTCCGCTACGAGACCTTCTCCTACGCCATCTACCTGCAATACAACGCCGCCTTTGACCGGGTGTACGCCGCGTGGCTTGCCCTCTTTCTCCTCCTCCTCACCGGGGGGCTTCTCTTCCTGGAGGGGCTTTTCCTCCGGCGCCTCGCCCTGGCCCGCACGGGCAAGGGCTCGGGCCGGAAGGCCAGGGCGGTGCGCCTCGGACCCTGGGCTCCCCTGGCCTACCTCCTCGCCCTCACCCCCGTCCTCCTGGCCCTGGTCCTTCCCTTTTACGCCCTTTTCCACCTGGCGAGCCGCTTCCCCAGGGAAAGCTTGCAGGGCCTTTACGAGGCCCTCTTCCACTCCGCCCTGGCGGCCTTTCCCGCCGCCCTGCTCTCCGTGGGGATGGCCCTGCCCCTGGCCTACCTCGTGGTGCGCCACCCTTCCTTCGCCTCCTCCCTGTTGGAGCGCCTGGCCTACCTGGGCTACGCCATCCCTCCCTTGGCCTTCGCCTTGGCCTGGATCTTTTTCAGCTTGAGAAGCCTGCCCTTTCTCTACGGGAACCTGGCCCTTTTGGTCCTGGTCCTGGCCTTCCACCTCTTGGCGGAAACCCTGGGTCCCGTCCAGAGCGCCCTGCGCCAGGTGCCGAAGAGGCTGGAGGAGGCCGCTAGGACCCTGGGGGAAACGCCCGCCCGGGCCTTCTTCCGCGTCACCTTCCCTCTTCTCTGGCGGGGGGTGGCGGCGGGGGGCGCTTGGCCTTCATGGGGGCGGTGAAGGAGCTGCCCATCACCCTCCTCCTGGCCCCCATGGGCTACAGCACCCTTTCCACCCGGGTTTTCAGCTACACTCAGGAAGCCATGTTCGCCGAGGCCGCCCCCTTCGCCCTCCTCATCGCCCTCCTTTCGGCGGCCTTTGTGGGGGTGTTGCTTTGGAGCGAGCGCCGCTTCTAGAACTCCAGGGGATAAGGAAGCGCTTCGGCGGGCACGAGGTGCTGAAGGGGGTGGATCTTTGGGTCTACCCCGGGGAGATCCTGGCCCTTTTGGGCCCCTCGGGCTGCGGCAAGACCACCCTTTTGCGGATCATCGCCGGGCTGGAAGCCCCGGACGCCGGCCGGGTCCTCCTCCAGGGCCGGGACGTCACCTCCCTTCCCCCCGAAAGGCGGGGCGTGGGCTTCGTCTTCCAGGACTACGCCCTCTTCCCCCACCTCACCGCCCTGGGCAACGTGGCCTTCGGCCTAAGGGGCAAGGACCGCCTCCAGAGGGCGCAAAGGGCCCTGGAGCGGGTGGGCATGACCCTCTTCCAGTACCGCAAGCCCCACGAGCTCTCCGGGGGGCAGCAGCAAAGGGTGGCCCTGGCCCGGGCCCTGGCCCCGGGGCCTAAGCTGGTGCTTCTGGACGAGCCCTTCTCCAGCCTGGACGCCGGGCTTCGGGCCACCACCCGTGAGGAGGTGCGCAAGGTGCTGAAGGAAACGGGCACCACCGCCCTCCTGGTCACCCACGACCAGGAGGAGGCCCTTTCCTTCGCCGACCGCCTAGGGGTGATGCGGGGGGGGAGATCCTCCAGGTGGGCACTCCCGAGGAGGTCTACCTCCGGCCCAAGACCCCCTTCGTGGCCCAGTTCCTGGGCCGCACCAACCTCCTTCCCGGGGAGGGGAGGGGACAGGTGGCGGAGACCTGCCTGGGCCCCGTGCCCCTGGCCGAGCCCGCCTTCGGGCCCCTTCTCCTCTCCCTGCGCCCGGAGGCCCTGCGGCTTACGCCCCCGAAAGAAGGTCCCACGGGGGAGGTGGTGGCCCGGGAGTTCAAGGGGCACGACCTCACCTACCGGGTGCGCCTCCTGGGGCCTGGGGAGCGGGAGGTGCTGGTGCAGGAAAGCCCGGGGGCGCCCTACCGGGTGGGG
>BBBN01000190.1 GCA_001311585.1 Thermus sp. JCM 17653 | reverse complement strand
CCCGGTAGGCCCCCCTTGACCAGGACCACCCCCTCTTCGCCTCGGGCCAGGCCGTAGCCCCCGGGCACCAGCTTTTCCACGGTGAAGACCCTCACCCCTCCACTACCACCGGGCCTGCGGGTGCGGGAGCGCTACAATGAAGGGGTGATCCGGGTGCTGTTGGCAGACGACCACGCCCTCTTCCGCCAGGGGCTCAAAAGCCTTCTGGAGGCGGAGGGGGATTTCCGGGTGGTGGGAGAGGCCAAGGACGGTTGGGAGGCCATGCGCCACGCCCTCGAGGCCAAGCCCGACGTGATCCTCATGGACATCCAGATGCCGGGGCTGGACGGGGTCCAGGCCACCCAGGCCATCCTCAAGGAGTGGCCCCAGGCCAGGGTCATCATCCTCACCATGTACCGCCAGGACGCCTACGTCTTTGAGGCGGTGAAGGCGGGGGCGCGGGGGTACCTCCTCAAGGACACCGATGCCCGGGAGCTCACCGAGGCCATCCGCCGGGTGCACGCCGGGGAGGTGCTTCTGGACGCGGACCTGGCCGGGCGCATCATCCAGGACTTCCGGGCCAAAAAGGAAGGCCAGGCCCCTTTGCACGCCGAGCTTTCTGAGCGGGAGGTGCAGATCCTGAAGCTCTTGGCCCAGGGCTACACCAACCTGGAGATCGCCGCCGAGCTCGGCCTCTCGGAGAAGACGGTGCGCAACCGCCTTTCCGAGATATTCCAGAAGCTCCACCTGAACAACCGCACCCAGGCCGCCCTCTACGCTATCCGCGAGGGGCTGGCCCAGCCCGAGCCGGAAGAGTAGTGGACCCGGTGCGCTTCCTCCTGGAGCTCGCCCCCCTGGAGGGGGAAGAGGCCAGGGGAGCCTATGTGGCCGGGCGCCTTCCTGGTGCCCGTCGGGATGGCCTGGGGAACGTGTGGGCTGGGGAGGGAAAGGTGCTCCTCCTCGCCCACCTGGACACCGTCTTGCCCCCGGCTCCTCCTCGGCGGGTGGGGGAGAGGCTTTACGCTCCGGGGATCGGCGACAACACCGGCGGGGTGGCGGTGCTCCTCTCCCTGCCGGAGATCCCCGGGGTGGTTCGGGGCTTCACCGTGGGGGAGGAGGGCCTGGGGAACCTGAAGGGGGCCAGGGCCTGGTGGCGGCCCTTTCTCCCCAGGTGGTGGTGGCGGTGGACGGCTACCTCCCGGGGTGGTGGACCGGGCCTTGGGTTCGGTGCGCTTCCGGGTCCGCTTCCTGGGCCCTGGGGGGCACGCCTGGGGGGACCGGGGAAGCCCTAACCCCGTCTTCGCCCTGGCCGAGGGGCTTCACCGCCTCCAGAGCCTTTTTCGGGGGGAAGGGAGGGCGAGCCTCAACGCCACCGCCCTCCAGGGGGGCCAGGCGGTGAACGTCCTGCCCAAGGAGGCCTCGGCCCTTTTGGAGATCCGGGCCGAGGCCAAGGAGGACCTTTCCCGCCTCTTCGCCCGGGCCAAGGAGGTGATGGCGGAAGCGGCCCGGGGCCAGGGAGTGGACTTCCGCCTCGAGGTCCTAGGGGAAAGGCCCGCCGGGGCCACCGCCACGGAGGCCCTGAGGCGGGCAGCCGCCGAGGCCCTGAAGGCCATAGGGGAAAGGCCCCTCTTCCAGGTGGGCTCCACCGACGCCAGCGCCGCCATAGAGCGGGGGATTCCCGCCCTGGCCCTGGGGGTCTACCGGGGGGGCGGGGCCCACACCGAGGAGGAGTGGATCCTTCCCCAAAGCCTTTGGGAGGGGCAAAAGGCGCTCCTTTCCTTTCTCCGGGCCCTTGGCGTAGGATAGGGCGTATGCGCGTGGGCGTCCTTCAGGGCTTCCTTTCTCGCCGGTACCTGGGCTTCTGGGAGGCCTACCTTCGCGCCTTGGGGGTGGAGGTGGTGCGGGCCTCGGTGGACCCCGATTCCCGCCTGCCTTACTGCCTGCCCGTGCAGGGGCTTCTGGCCCAAGTGGAGGCCTTGAAAGCCCAGGGGGTGGATTACCTGCTCCTCCCCGACCTGCAAGGGGGAGTGGAGTCGGAGCGGGGCGGGGGGCAGTGCCCCTGGCTTCTGGACCTCGAGGCCACCCTCCACCGCTATTACCCCGGCTTTCCCCCGGTGTTCAAGGTGCCGGCGGAACTTTCGGAGCGGGTTTTGGGGCGGGCGGGGGAGATCGGCCAGATCCTCACCCGCAACCCCATGCGCGTAGGCCGGGCCCTGGACCAGACCAAAAGCCTCCTCAAGCCCGCCCCACCCCTCAAGACCCCTCCGGGGAGCGTGGGGGTGGTGGCCCAGCCTTACCTCCTAGAGGACGAGGGCTTCCGCCAAAGGGTGACGGAGGCCTTAGCCCAGGTGGACCTCCTTCCCTACTTCCCCGACCAGCCCCCGGAGCGCCTCCGTGAGGAAGGGCAGAGGCTCCTTCCTATGGACCTGCCCACCGACCAGGAGCTTCTGGGCATGGTCCACTACCTCCACCGCCTGGGCCGGGTGAGGGCCCTCCTCCTGGTGGTCTCCTACGCCTGTCCCCCCATTCCCCCTCTTCTCAGGAAGGCGGCCCGGAGGCTCACCAAGCCCCACCGCCTCCTCACCCTGGGGGAAGACTGGGAAGGCGAGCTTAAGGCCCTCAAGCGGGAGATGGAGGGGTAATACCACCCCATGCTGGCCCCGGCCAAAAAGGCCCGCAGGGCTTCCGTACCTGGGCTTGGGCGAAGGATTCACGCCAAAGGGGTATAAGCCTGTGGCCGGGCTCCTTGAGCCTGGGCCTTCATGGGTTAGACTCAGGGCATGACCGAGCGGTCAGCCCTCCTCTCCCGCCTCCTCCCCTACCTCTTTCCCTACCGGGGCCGCTACCTCCTTGGGGTCTTGGCGGGTTTGGCCTCCATCTTCTTTTTCGTCCTGGGGCCCTACTTCCTGCGCCTCGCCGTGGACGCCGTGGGCCACGGAGGGGCCTACGGGCGATACGCCTTCTACCTCCTCCTTACGGCCTCGGCCTCGGCCCTCCTCTCCTACGCTATGCGCCGTCTGGCGGTGGTGGCCAGCCGCCAAGTGGAATACGACCTCAGGAAGGACCTCTTTCACCACCTTCTCCGCTTGGACCGGAGCTTTTACCACAAGACCCGGGTGGGAGACCTGATGAACCGCCTAAACACCGACCTCTCGGCGGTGCGGGAGATGGTGGGCCCGGGGATCATGATGGGAAGCCGCCTGTCCTTTATGGTACTCCTGGCCTTTGGCTCCATGTACGCCGTTAACCCCCGCCTGGCCTTCTACCTCACCCTGATCCTGCCCCTCATCGCCCTCTTCGTGTTCTACCTGCTCCGGCTGGTGGACCGGCGCTACCGCGAGGCCCAGGAGGCCTTTGACCGCATCAGCACCCTGGCCCAAGAGGCCTTCAGCGGCATCCGGGTGGTGAAGGGGTACGCCTTGGAAGGCCGCATGCTCGCCCGCTTTCAGGACCTCAACCGGGTTTACGTGGAGAAGAGCCTGGCCCTGGCCCGGGTGGAAGGCCCCATGCAGGCCTTTCTGGGCTTTCTCATGGGGTTCGCCTTCCTCACCGTCTTGTGGGTGGGGGGAGGGATGGTGGTGCGGGGGGAGATGACCGTGGGCCAGCTGGTGCAGTTCAACGCCTACCTGGCCCAGCTCACCTGGCCCATCCTCGGCCTGGGGTGGGTCATGGCCATGTACCAGCGGGGGCTCACCAGCCTGAAGCGCCTCCTGGAGCTTTTGGACCGGGAGCCCCTTATCCGGGACGAGGATCCTCTGCCGGTGGACCCAAAGGCTTTCGGGGGAGGTGCGCCTAGAGGGGGTGGGGCTCCAGGCGGACGGACGCTGGCTCCTCAAGGACCTCACCCTCACCGTGCCCGAGGGCATGACCCTGGGCATCACCGGGCGCACGGGGTCGGGGAAGAGCCTCCTGGCGGCCCTGGTGCCTCGCCTCCTGGACCCCACGGAGGGGCGGGTGTGGG
>BBBN01000189.1 GCA_001311585.1 Thermus sp. JCM 17653 | reverse complement strand
GGGTGGGGGGGCTGGTGGCCTTCGTGCACGCCCTGGTTTCCATCAAGTACCGCGCCGACCAGATCATCAGCGCCACGGCCATCAACCTCCTGGCCCTGGGGGCCCCGAGCCTGGTCCTCACCTACTTCTACGGCAACGCCACCAGCTCCAAGGAGGTGGCGAACCGCCTCCCCCTCCTCTTCGGCCTCTCGCCCCTGGTCTACCTGGCCTTCCTCCTGGTGCCCGTGGCCTGGTGGGTCCTCTTCAAGACCCCCTTCGGCCTCCGCCTGCGGGCCGTGGGGGAGCACCCCGAGGCCGCGGACACCCTGGGGGTGAACGTCCACCGCCTGCGCTACATCGGGGTGGTCCTCTCCGGGGTCCTCGCGGGCCTCGCCGGGGCCTACCTCTCCATCGGCTTTTTGAACCAGTTCGTGCGGGGGATGTCGGCGGGGATGGGGTTCATCGCCTTGGCGGCCCTCATCTTCGGGAAGTGGCACCCCGTGGGGATCCTCTTCGCCACCCTCCTCTTCGGCTTCGCCTCGGCCCTCGCCATCCAGCTCCAGGGGAGCGAGATCCTGCCCGCCGTCTTGGTCCAGGCCTTCCCCTACGTGGTCACGGTGCTGGTCCTGGCGGGCTTCATCGGCCGAAGCCGCCCCCCGGCCGCCGTGGGCAAGCCCTACGAGAAGTAGGCGCGAAGCCGCCCCAGGCGGTAGAGGAGCCTAAGGCGGCTCCCATCCCGGAAGACGAGCTCCACCCCGTTTTCCAGGAGGGCGAAGCCCTGGAGGCGCTCCGCCCCCACCCCTTGGGCGAAGCGGGCGTGGGGGTCGGCCCGGAGGTAGAGGAAGCCTTCCTCAAAGAAGACCTGGGCCTCCGTCCCCTGGCGGTTGCGCACCAGGCGGCGGGCCCTTTTCCCCCAGGCCTCCGCCTCCCTCACGGCGCGGACACCTCCTCGCTAGGCCGCCCGTAGAGGCCCTTGCCGTAGTAGAGAAGGGAGAGGCCAGGCCTGGGCCTCCCCTTCTCGTCCAGGAGGCCTTCCTCCTCCCAAACCGCCACCACCCGGCCCACGAAGAGGTCGTGGTCGCCGAAGGTGCGGACCTCCACGAGCTCAAGCTCGTAGGCGGCGTAAGCCCCCTCGAGGATAGGCACCCCAAAGTGGCCCAGGAAGTGGGGGGCCTGGCCCTTGTCCACCTCCCGGCCCGAGCGGCTTCCCAGCCAGTGGACGAGGTCTTTCTGCCCATAGGAGTGGAAGCTCGCCGAGAACCGCCGGGCCTTTAGGAGAAGCCCGTGGGTGAAGCGCTTGGGGCTGATGGAAACCCCGAAGAGGGGTGGGTCGGCGGAAAGGCCGGTGTTCCACACCGCCGGGCAGAAGTTCACCCTCTCCCCCACCCGCACCCCCACCACGGCGGGGACACCGGGGTAGGAGTGGTAAAAGCCCGGCAAAGGACCCTGCGCCCGGTAGGACCTCATGCCAGATCCTCCTTGGAAACCTCCAAGGTCTTCCCGTCCTCCAGGTAGAGCTCCACCGTGCCCTTCAGGGGATGGACCTTCTGCACCTTGCCGCAGAGGCCGGCCTTGGTGCAGACCCGGGCGTTCACCCGGGGTAGCCCGGCCAAAAGCTCCTGGTACACGGGGTGCTCGTAGGTGAGGCAGCAGAGGAGCCTGCCGCAGGGGCCCGAGATCTTCTCCGGGTTCAGGGGAAGCTGCTGGTCCCGGGCCAGCTTGATGGACACCTGGGCGAAGCCCTGGAGCCAGGTGGAGCAGCAGGACTCCATGCCGCAGGCCCCCAAAGTCCCCAGGTACTGGGCCTCCTCCCGGGGGCCTTCGGCTAGAAACTCCACCCGCACCCGGTAACGCTCCATGAGCTCCCGGCTGAAGCGCCTGAGGTTCACCCGCTCCTCCGCAGCGTAGCGCACCGTGAGGTGGCCCCCGTCCAGGGTGAAGTCGCACCCTAAAACCTTGGCCGCCACCCCCTCCTCCTTCAGGCGGGCCCGGAGGTAGAAGAGGGCCTCCTCCGCCCGGGCCCTAAGCCGCGCCGCCTTGTCCAGATCCTCCTTGCTGGCCAGGCGCACCACCTCCCCGGCCTCGAGGCCCTTCCTGGGAGGGGTGCGCACCTGGCCCACCTCGAGGCCCCTCTTGCTGCGCACCACCACGTAGGCCCCGAGGGGTGGGGGCTCCCCGTGGAAGCGGAAGTAGCGGAGGACGGGGGTGCGGAAGCGGACGCTACCGTCATGGCTCTAAGTCTAAGGCCAGGCGGGCCAGGACCAGGTCGGGGTTCACGTACCCCTCCAGGGCCTCCCGGGCCCTTTCCAAGGCGAGGAGGGCCCGGGGGCGGTGGCCGAGAAGGGCGCGGAGCAGGTGGAAGCCCTCCTCCTCGGCCAGGACCTCCTTGAGGAAGGCCAGGCGGACCAGGGGAGGGCTTTCCAGGAACCTCCTCGCCTTCTCCAGGCGTTCCCGGAAGGCCTGGCCCTCGGCGAGGGCCCGGAGGAGGCGGCCCGGGGCCCCGGCGGCGTAGGCCAGGAGGTGGGGGTCTTCCGTGAGGGCCCGGAGGCGCTCCTCCGGCACCGGGCCGAAGGCCACCTCCAGGGCGCGGCTCGCCAGGGTGGGGAGGAGGGTGGTGCGGCTTGGGGCGATGAGGATGAGGCGGGCGTAGGAGGGGGGCTCCTCCAGGAGCTTGAGGAGGGCGTTGGCCGCGGCTCGGTGAGGAGGTGGGCCGAGTCCAAAACGGCCACCTTGACCCGTTCCCGGGGGTGGCTCGCAAGCCAGTCCCAGAGGGGTTCCACCTCCTCCAGGCGCACCTCCTTCCGCCCCTTGAGCCCCGCCTCCTGGGGGCCGACCTCCAAGAGGTCGGGATGGGTTTCCAAGAAGGGCGGGGGGAAGCCCCGGTTGAGGCCTAGGGCGTACCAGCGGGCCACCAGGCGCCTTCCTACCCCCTCGGGGCCGGAAAAGAGAAGGGTGGAGGCCTTGAGCTTGGGCAGAAGCTCCAGGACCTTCTCGTGGCCGATTATTCCCCCAGGGTGAGGCGGGTGTAGAGCCATGGGGGGAAGCCCTCCTCGGCAAGGCGGTGGGCCACCTCCTCCAGGGGGTAGGCCACCCGGAAGAACTCCAGCCGGTCCTCCTCCAAAGGGCGAAGGCCGCCCCGGGCACCCCGTCCCGGGGCTGGCCCACCGAGCCCGGGTTCACCAGGGCCCGCACCGTAGGGGGAAGCCTCAGCTCCCCTCCCTGGGCGAAGGCCTGGTAGCGCACCCAGGGGCGGGGGCCCTGGAGCTCCAAAAAGGCCCCCGCCAGGTGGGTGTGGCCGTGGAAGGCGAGGCGGGCCTCGGTGCAGCCGAAGGCCTCCCGGGCCAGGGGGAGGTCGTCCAGGTACTCCAGGGGGTCGCAGGGGCTTCCATGCACCAGGAGGACCCCCTCCACCTCCTTTTGCCAGGGCCAGGAGGCCAGGAAGTCCAGCTGCCTGGGGGAAAGCCTCTCCCGCTGCCAGGCCAGGATCTCCATCACCGCCCCTTCCCGGGGCAGGCGGTCCAGGGCCAGAAGCCAGGCGTCGTGGTTGCCCAAGACGCACTCCGCCCCCACCTCCAAAAGCCAGTCCAAGACCCGGTCCCCGTCGGGGTAGTAGCCCACGGCGTCCCCCAGGAAGAGCACCCGGTCAAAGGCCGGGGCCCCCTTCAGGACGGCCTCCAGGGCGGGCCAGTTCCCGTGGATGTCCGAGAGGACCAGGTAGCGCACGGGGCTTAGGATACCATAGGGGCATGGCTTCGGCCCTCCTGGAAAGGCTTTCCCTGGACCTCGAGGTCCTCTCGGAGCACCTCCGGGCAGGCCTGGACGAGTTCGGCACCCTCCTTTGCTACCTGGAGGGGGGAAGGGGCGGGGGGACGGTCCTCCTCCACGCCCCCTACACCGAGGCCCTCCCCGTGCTCCAGGCCCTGAACGGCCTCGCCTTCCGGGGGCGCCTCCTCCTGG
>BBBN01000188.1 GCA_001311585.1 Thermus sp. JCM 17653 | reverse complement strand
CCCGGAGGCTCTCCAGCCTCCGGGCCTCCTCGGCCCGGGCCAGGGCCTGGGCCACCCCCTCGGCCTCGGGGAAGCCCGTGGCGCTCCAAAAAGGCCAGGGCGGAGCGGAGCTTGCCCACCACGAAAGCCCGGGCCAGGGGAAGGGCCTCGGCGCCGAACTGGGCCCGAAGGTAGTTCGGGTGGGGGTCGGGGAAGGCCCCCGCCACGCCGTGGAGAAAACCCTCCAGGGAGAAGAAAAACACCGGCACCCCCTGCCGGAGAAGAAAGACCAAGGCCGGCGTGGAGAGGCGCACGTTGCCCTACACGGCCACGGAGCGGACCTGCCGCGCCGGAAAACTCGCCACCTCTAACCCCTCCTCCTCCAAAAGGAGCCTCCCCTGCCGCAGGCGAAGCACGGCCTTGACGGGTAAGGTGGAGGTTCATCGCCTAAAACTTGGGCCAGGGAGGAAGGGGTCTCAGGCGGTCGTCCAGGCCCGCGAGAAACTCCCGCAGGCGCTCGTAGTCCTCCCGGTCCACGGGCCTGGTGCCGTGGGCCAGGATGCTCCCGTGGCGCTTCTGCAGGAGGGCCTGGAGGCGGTTTTTCTCCCCGTACAGGCGCTGGGTTAGGGTGCCCTTCTCGCCAAAGGCCAGGTCCAGGTCAAAGGCCGCGTCCAGCAGGTCCATGAGGCCCCGGGGCTTCAGGATGCGCTCCCGCAGGGAAGGGGGGAAGCCCTCGGGCCAGGTCTTGGGGTCCTTCAAGCGAAGCCCAGCCGCTCCTGCACGTCCGCCTCCACCGCAAGCTCCAGCGCCCGGTAGAGCCTGGCCAGGGCATCGTCAAAGCGGCCCAGCTCCGCCCGGCGCTCGGCGTTGGCCAGGAGGTCCTGGAGGAGGGTGAAGGTGGGCTTCTCGCCCGCCCCCACCATGGCCTGAAGGTGGGGCAGGAGGCCTTCCAGACCCTGCAAGACCCTGACCTTGCCCCCGTGCCCCCAGGCCTCGGCCACCGCCAGGGCCACGGGCAGGTGGACGGAAAGCCTTTCCCAGGCCTCCCGGTGCCGGAAGCGGTCCCACTCCATGAGGCCTTGCACCACCCCCTTCAGGGCCCCGTAGAAGCGGGCTTCCGAGGGAGCGAGGGGGCGGCTTAGGAGGCTTTCCAGCTCGGCCAGGGCCATGCCCAGGTTCAGGGCGTTCCAGGCACGGGTGAAGCCCGCCCACTCCCGGAGGCCGAAGCGGGCCGTGGGGTCTTCCAGAAGGCGGAGCCTCTCGTGCCCGGAGAGGACCCGGCCCGTTTCTGGGTCCCGCTTCTCCCCGCCCACGTAGCTGAAGACCACCCCCCGCCCCGTGAGGGCCAAAACGAGCCCCGCCGCCATGGGCTTGGTGCCCCCCGTGAGGTCAGCCACGATGGCCTTGGCCTCCCACTCCAGGGCCTTCCTCAGGGCGAGGAGGGCCTTCTGGTAGGCCTCGAGGAGGCTCTCCGCGTCTTCCAGAAGCAGGGTATGGTGGCGGAAGCCCTCCCCGTAGTCCCTTAGAAGCTCCGCCGCCACCGGGTGGCTCTGCTGGCTGGCCAGGAAGACCACTCCCTGGGGGGCGTGCTCCGCCAGGGCCACCTCCAGGGGCTCCCGGGTGCCGCCCACGGTGAGGATGAGCACCTTCATGGCCCCATTATCCCCGGGGGGGAGGGCCTCGAGGCCCAGCCGCAAGAGCCTCTCCCCCACCTCCCGGTGCCAGGGCCTGGGGGCCCTCTCCCTCCGTAGCGCCTCCCGCGCCTGGCCTCGAGCTCCCGCTAGGCCACCGGATCGGTGGACCACGAGGGGAACGCCCTGGCCCTCCTGGACCTCCCCGAGGCCGCTTCTCCGTAAGGAGAACACCTTGAGGGGGCGGAACCCTTGGGGGGACCGGGTCTCCGGGAATAGGGGCGCGCCGAGAGATAAGCTTGCTTTTTATACATGGCTTGACGCTCAAGACAGTATCCGCCCTCGGCCGCCAGGCGGACCATGGCGGCCCAAAGGCGGGTCTTCTTGTGGGCCTTCGGGTCCAGGGAAAGCTCCAGCAGGGGCCGATCCTCCTCAGGCGTCAGCCGGATCTGAAGAGGGGCTGCCATGATGATAAGGGGTTGGCACTTAGCGGTAGCCCACGGGCTCGATAGGCGGCATGGCGGTCAGGTCTGGCGCTCCGGGATCCGCCGCAGGCTTACGGGGCAATGAACAAGCCCCGCCAAAGCCCCTCCCGCCCACGTTAGACTGGGGAGCAGGATGGCCTCCAAGAAGGACCCGCCCAAACCCGCTCTGGCCAAACCCCGCCACTTTGACGAGGCCAACGTGGCCCGCCTGGGCCTCATCTCCATCCAGGAGCGGATCCCCGAGGGTTACGCCTCCTGGGAGGAGGAGTTTGAGTTTTTGGGCAAGCCCGTGAGGCTGGCCTGCTACGCCAGCGAGAAGGTGGGAGGCGTGCCCCACGGGCTAGACAACGAGGTCTCCCTGGCCCTCATCGCCCTTTACTTCAACGCCGGAAGCCCCGAGGACGGCACCTTCACCGCCACCCCCTACCAGATCCTCAAGCTCATGGGCCTGGACACCTCGGGCTACTACTACAACGCCCTCAAGGAGAGCCTGATGCGCCTCACCACCGCCACCTACGTCCTTTCCGAGGCCTGGCGGGAGAACGGGCGCTGGCAGAGCGTCACCTTCCGCTACATAGAAAAGCTGGAGTACACCAGCTCCCACCAGGGAAGGCTGGATCGCTCCAGCGTTCTCCGCATCACCCTGGCCAAGGAAATCGTCCGCTCCCTGAAGAACCAGTACGTAAAGCCGATAGACATCGAGTTCATGGCCAGCCTCCGGAGGCCCTTGAGCCGGGCCCTTTACCGCCTCCTGGACGCCCAGCGCTTCTCCCCGGAGAACCCCTCTCCCCTACCCCGCTTCGAGGTCAACCTCATGGAATGGGCCGCCGCCTGCAAGATCGTCCACAAGCGGCCCGACAAGGTGCGGCGCACCCTCGAGCCCGCCCACCAAGAGCTTCTAGAGCGGCGGTACCTCCAGTCGGTGGAGTACGTGGGCCGGGGCCAGAACCAAACGGTGATCTACGTCTTCGGCGAGGAGGCGGGGTCCGTCCCCGACGCCCAGGCGGTGGAGCTCCTCATGGCGGAAGGGCTTTCCTTCACCTCCGCCTACTCCCTGGCCCGCCGTTACTCCCTGGAACACATCCGGGCGCGGGTGGAACGCTTCCGGATCATCCTGGCCTCGGGCTACAGGCCGAAAAACCGGCTGGGCTTCCTGGTGGACGTGATCCGGGACGAAAGCGGCAAGTACGACCGCGCCCTCCCCTCTCCCCAGGCCCGGAGGACCCAGGCCCGCTTGGAAGAGGAAGAGGCCAGGCGGGTGGAGGAAGAGGCGGAACGGGAGTGGCAAAGCCTCCCCAAGGACGCGCGGGTGCGCCGCGCCCTGCAGGTGGCCCAGCTGGTCCTGCGCTCCCGGGTAAGCGTGGGGGACCTGGAGGACCTGGCCCGCCTCATGGAGGAAGAGGTCCTGGACCCCAAGGCCCTGGTGGAAGAGCTTAAGGAGGCCTCGGCCCGAGGCACACTGGACGAGTGGCTGGATTCGTTCCGCAATCGCCTGGAAACGTAGGTATCGGAAGACTTGGGGCGTGCCCTCCTCCCCTCCAAGTTGCACCGCCCAAAAAGCGCGACCCCAAGGGATCTTTTGACCTCTCCCCCCTATCGGAAGACTTGGGGAGTTTTGCCCAGGGGATATCGGAAGACTTGGGGAGTTGGTGCCGCCCCCTATCGGAATACTTGGGGAATTGGTATCGGAAGACTTGGGGAGTTCCTATCGGAAGACTTGGGGAGTTTGGGGCCCGGGTATCGGAATACTTGGGGAGTTGGTATCGGAAGACTTGGGGAGTTCTATCGGAAGACTTGGGGAGTTTTTTTTGGCCCCACTTGCGTCCCTGACGGGTTCGGCACGCCCCGCC
>BBBN01000187.1 GCA_001311585.1 Thermus sp. JCM 17653 | reverse complement strand
CGCCCCCCGAAGGGCCCCCGCCCCTTCAGGGCGGCGAGAAAGGCCTCCGCCCGCTCGGGCAGCAGGTAGCTTTCCCGCACCGCCCTACTGGCCTCCTCCGCCGCAAGGAGGAGCCTTTCCTCGTCTATCCGCACCCCGAAGACCCCCTGGAAGAGCTTTTCTATCCGCTCCCCCAGGTTGTTCAGGCGGAAGAACTCTTCTTCCAGGCGCACCACCCAGGTGGGGACCACAGGCAAGCCCAGGGCCTGGGCACGCCGCAGGAGGCCCAGTTCCCCCTCCTCCCCCGCCAGGGCCAAGGGCGCGATGCCTTCTGGGGGTTCCCTCATCCCAGGCCTTACCCCAAGCAGGCTCACACAAAGCGCACCCCCTCGGCCCGGGTGACCTTGCCCTGGTAGAGGAAGGTCACCTGGCGGAGGGCGGCCTCGAGGTCAAAGGGGGTGAGGGCGCTGGTGGCGTCCTCCGGGAGGACCACCTGGTACCAGCGCAAGGCGGCGGACCCCGCCGTGTGCAGGACGCAGATGTTGGCCACGGTGCCGGTGACCACCACGTGCTTCACCCCCCAAAGGTGCAGGTAGTGGTCCAGGGGGGTGCCGTAGAAGGCGTCGTAGCGGACCTTCTGGATGACGAGCTCCTCGGGCCTCGGCTTGAGCTCCTCCAGGATCTCCGCCCCCCAGGTGCCCGCCACCGCATGCCTAGGCCAGATCCGAAACTCCGGGTCGTCCTCCCGGTGCCAGTCCTGGGTGTAGACCACCTTGGCCCCTGCTTCCCGCGCCCGCCGCAAAAGGAGCTGGATGGCGGGGACGCTTTTGGGAGCCTCGGGCACGAAGAGGGCGCCTTCGGGATGGGCAAAGTCGTTTTGCATGTCCACCACGATGAGGGCCGTTTCCTTAGCGGGAAGCTCTAGGGCTTCCACCTTGGGGATCTCGGGGACCTCCACCATGCCCTTATTATCCCCCAACCTTGACCCCCACCCGGGGAAGGGCTACACTCGGTCGCATGAAAATACGGGACCTCCTCGAGGCGCGCAGGGGGCCCCTCCTCTCCTTTGAGTTCTTCCCCCCCAAGACCCCGGAAGGAGGAGGCCCTCTTCCGCACCATGGAGGAACTCCGGGCCTTCCGCCCCGCCTTTGTCTCCATCACCTACGGGGCCATGGGCAGCAGCCGCGACAAGAGCGTGGCCTGGGTGAGGCGCATCCAGGCTCTGGGCCTAACCCCTCTGGCCCACCTCACCGTGGCCGGGCAGAGCCGGGAGGAGGTGGCCGGGGTTCTGGAGCGCTTCGTAGAGGCGGGGGCGGAGAACCTCCTGGCCCTGCGCGGCGACCCCCCAAAGGGGGAAAAGGTCTTCCGGCCCCACCCCCAGGGCTTCCGCTACGCGGCCGAGCTCGTGGCCTTCGTCCGGGAGCGCTACGGAAAGGCCCTCTCCGTGGGCGGGGCGGCCTACCCCGAAGGCCACCCGGAAAGCGAGAGCCTCGAGGCCGACCTCCGCCACTTCAAGGCCAAGGTGGAGGCGGGGCTGGACTTCGCCATTACCCAGCTCTTCTTCAACAACGCCCACTACTTCGGCTTCCTGGAGCGGGCAAGGCGCGCGGGGATCCAAATTCCCATCCTCCCCGGCATCATGCCCATCACCAGCTACGCTCAGCTCCGCCGCTTCACCGAGGTCTGCGGGGCCAGCATCCCTGGGCCCCTCCTTTCCAAGCTGGAGCGTTACCAAGACGACCCCCAAGCCATCCTGGAGATCGGCGTGGAGCACGCCACCCGCCAGGTGGCGGAGCTCCTCCAGGCCGGGGTGGAAGGGGTGCACTTCTACACCCTTAACAAGAGCCCTGCCACCCGCATGGTGCTGGAGAGCCTGGGGTTTAAACCCGCCTAAGAACCCCAGGGCGGTTCCTCCGCGACATGGGATGCCCGAAATGGGGCTAGGAGAGGGCTTTTTGGGGCCCCGCCGCGGTGTATTTATACCCCTTTGGCGTGAATCCTTCGCCCAAGCCCAGGTACGGAAGCCCTGCGGGCCTTTTGGCCGGGGCCCCCATGCTGGCCCAAGCAGCATGGGGTGGTATTAGACCTCTACCCCCTCCCCCAGGCTCGCCAGGCTCACCTCCTGCCCCCGTAGGGCGAGGAGCTTGCCCAGCTCCAGGAGTTTCTCCTCCTCCCCGTGCACCAAGACCACCCGGGGCTGGTCCGCTAGCCAGTCCAAGAGCTCGTCCTGGCCCGCGTGCCCCGAGAACCCCCCAGGGTGTAGACCCTGGCCCGCAAAGGGACCTTTTCCCCCAGGATCCGCACGGAAGGAGGCCGGGCGATGAGCTCGGCCCCCAAGCCCCCCCGGGGCTGGTAGCCCACGAAGACCAGCGCGTTTTTGGGGTCGGAAAGGCCGTGCCTCAGGTGGGAGAGGATCCGCCCCCCCGAAAGCATCCCGCTACCGGCGATGACCACCATGGGGCCGGGCTCGCGGCTTAGGGCCCGGGACTCCTCGGGGCTTTCCACCACCCTAAGCCCCTTGGGGCGGAAGGGGTTCTCCCCCTGGAGGAAATAGGCCTGAACCTCCTCGCTGAAGTAGCGCACGAGCCTCGGGTAAAGCTCCAAGACCCGCTCGGCCATGGGAGAGTCCAGGTAAATGGGCGCTCTGGGCAGGCGGTGGCCGTTCTCGTAAAGGAGAAAGAGAATCTCCTGGGCCCTCTCCACGGCGAAGGAGGGGATGAACACCTTGCCCCCTTGGCCCAGGGTCTCCTGCATGATCTCTAAAAACTCCCGGACCGTCTCCGGGAAGGAGCGGTGGGGGCGGTCGCCGTAGGTCCCCTCGGAGATCACCAGGTCCGCCTTGGGAGGCAGGAGGGGTCGGGAAGGACGTTCTTCTGCCGGTTGCCCAGGTCCCCGCTGTAGACCAGGGTCCTCCCCTCCCCCTGGGCCACCACGAAGGCGCTTCCCGGAAGGTGCCCTGCCTGGCCAAAGGTCAGGGCCAGATCCCCAAGCCGAAGCCACTCCCCGTACTCCAAGGGGGTCACGTGGGCCAAGGCCTCCTCCACGTCCTCCCGGTCAAAGGGAGCGCCTCCATGACCTTGAGGGCGTCCTCGAGGACGATCCGCATCAAAAGCCCCGTGGCCCGGGTGGCGTAGACCGGACCCCGGAAGCCTCGCGAAAAAGCTTGGGCAGCTCCCCACGTGGTCCAGATGGGCGTGGGTGAGGACCACCGCCTCCACCCCCTTGGGGTCAAAGCCGAAGGGATCGTGGTTCTTGGCCTCCTCCCGGCCTGAAAGAGGCCGCAGTCCAGAAGCACCCGCCGCCCCCCGGCCAGAAGGAGGTGGCAGCTTCCCGTCACCTCCCGGGCCGCGCCAAAAGGTACGATGCGCATGCCTTTATCTTGACACTCGCCCGGCTTTGTGTTAGCCTAAACCCTCGGACAGGGTCCCAACCCCGGTCCTGCCACCCTAGCTCAACCGGCAGAGCACCCGACTTGTAATCGGGGGGTTGGGGGTTCAACTCCCCTGGGTGGCTCCACAAGGGGCATGGGCAGGTGCCCGAGCGGCCAAAGGGGACGGTCTGTAAAACCGTTGGCGCACGCCTACGCTGGTTCGAATCCAGCCCTGCCCACCATCCGGTGTGCTCCGGCACACCCCGCGCGGGAGTAGCTCAGTTGGTAGAGCATCGGCTTCCCAAGCCGAGGGTCGCGGGTTCGAGTCCCGTCTCCCGCTCCACGAGCTCGCGTAGCTCAGCAGGTAGAGCACACCCTTGGTAAGGGTGAGGTCGCCGGTTCGAGCCCGGCCGCGAGCTCCATCTTTTTGACTGCCCTGGGCCCTTCCGCCCAGGGCGGCCTTTGCGTGCAAGAAGGAGGAACCATGGCCAAGGGCGAGTTTATCCGGACGAAGCCTCACGTGAACGTGGGGACGATTGGGCACGTGGACCACGGGAAGACGACGCTGACCGCGGCCTTGACCTTTGTGGCGGCGGCGGAGAACCCGAATGTA
>BBBN01000186.1 GCA_001311585.1 Thermus sp. JCM 17653 | reverse complement strand
CCCGCGCAGGCGGTGCCCACGTCCCAGTGCCCCGGTCCTGGCCGCCAGGGTCACGGCGGGCGGGGTGTTGTCCACGTTGAGGATGTAGGCGGAGAGGGGCCCGGTGGACTCGTTGCCCAGCTGGTCCACCGCCACGGCGAAGATGCGGTAGGTGCCGTCGGGGAGGACCTGGTTGGTGTTCACCTGGATGCTGTAGGGCGCGGTGGTGGCCTCCCCCAGGAGGATGTCGCGGTTGAAGGTACCATCAAAGGGCGTGCGGTCGGCGAAGTAGCGGATGGCCCGCACCCCGGAGGCGGGGAAGGTGGTGTTCTTGGGGTTGTCCACCAGGCTGTTCAGGTTCTCCAGCTGCTGGGTGAAGGTGCCGTTCACCCAGTTGCCCTTGGCGGCGGTGCTGGCCGGGGAGAGCTTGGACACCGGCACGATGTCCGCGAGCTCGGGCGGCAGGTTGTCGGGGACCATGAGCTGGGCCTGGGTGAGGTTGTTCTGGCCGGGGGCCACCTCCCCGTCAAAGTAGACGCGGGCGATGTAGAAGTAGGGCTCGCCCTGCTGCAGCACGGCGGTGTTGTCCACCACCTGGGCCGTGCCGGGGGCGCCGTCGTAGAGGCGGGTGGAGGTGTCGGCCTCGGTGCGGCCGCGGAAGATCTCCACCCGGGTGGGGTTCAGGCCCCGGCCGTCCACCACGACCCGCACCCGGAGGTTGCCCCGGGCGTAGGGCACGTCAAGGGTGTTGCCGCCCACGTTCTGCTGCAGCACCACCAGGTTGGAGTTGGCGTCGGCCGCTCCAGGACCACCTGGATGTTGGGGCCGCGCCGGAGCTGGACCGTGATGCTGGCCTCGGCGCTGCGGCCCAGGTCGTCCTCCGCCCGCACCGTGAGCTGGTAAGCGCCGTCCGCCAGGTTGGCGGGCACGTTCACCGTGAAGGTGCGGGTGACGTCGTACTGCTGGGGCCGCACCCCGGCGGAGAGGACGCTCACCGGGGAGCTCCCGGCGAAGGTGTAGGTGAGGCTCCGCAGGTTGCCCTGGGTGCCCTGGACCCGCACCTGGGCCTGGAAGGGCCCGTTCACCACCGCCCCGTTAGCGGGCTGGAGGATGGAGATGCTGGGCCGGTTCTGGGGCACCACGGTGATGGTGGCCTGGCCGAACTTGGTGTTGTCCGCCACGCTGGTGGCCCTGATGATGGCCTGGCCGGGGGCTACGCCCGTCACCACGCCGTTCTGGTCCACCGTAGCCACGGCGGTGTTGGAGGAGGACCAGGTGACCGCCTGGGAGGCGTTGCCCTGGACCTGGACCTGGGCGTTCAGGGCCACCTGCCCACCCACCTCCACCTGGGCCGTGGCCGGGGTGACGGTCACCGAGAGGACCTTGTCCGCCGGCGGGGGCGGGGCCGACTGCTGGTTGCACCCTGCGAAGAGCAGAGCCAAACCGCCCACCAGGCAAAGCTAGAGTCTTGAGCCTATATCCCTTCATACTCCCTTACCTCCTTTGCCGTTCTCCGAAAGGGTTGCCTCTGTTTCCCCCTTCGGTTCTGGCGCCGCGCGGGCCGGGCCCGCCTTGCCTGAAGCCCCTCCTCGCGCGGCATCCGAGGCTAATCTTACGCACACCGCCCCCTCATGTCAAGCCTGGCCTGGCCTTCCTTAAGGCCTCCTTTAGCCGGGTTTTTCCTAGCGGTTTCCACTCTCTCACCTCCTCTTCCCCCGAGGGTACCACGCCCCCGTCAGGGCAGGGTCAGGGTAGCCGGAAGGGGCTGAACGACCCCTGAACGGGGGGTGAACGGGGAACGTATAGTAGAGGGCATGACGGTCTACCTGCCGGACGGCAAGGCCCTGGACCTGCCCCAAGGGGCCACCGCCTGGGACGTGGCCAAGGCCCTGGGCGGGGGCTGGGAGAAACGGGCGGTGGGGGCCCTGGTGGACGGGGAGCTCTACGACCTCCTCAAGCCCCTCCCCGAGGGGGCGAAGGTGCGCCTCCTCACGGAGAAGGACCCCGAGTACCAGCGCCTCTTCCGCCACACCCTGGCCCACGTCCTGGCCCAGGCGGTGAAGGAGTTCTTCCGGGAGAAGGGCTACGACCCGGAAAGCGTGAGGCTCGGGGTGGGGCCCGTGATTGAGAAGGGTTTCTACTACGACATAGAGGCCCCCGAGCCCCTCTCCGACGAGGACCTCCCCGCCATAGAGGAAAAGATGCGGGAGATCCTGAGGCGGGACCTCCCCTTGAGGCGCTTCGCCCTCCCCCGGGAGGAGGCCCTGGCCCGCTACCGGGGGAAGGACCCCTACAAGACGGAGCTCATCCTGGAGATCCCCGAGGGGGAGGAGATCAGCTTCTACCAGCAGGGGGACGAGGCCTTCGGTTTCACCGACCTCTGCCGCGGGCCCCACGTGCCCTCCACGGGCCGCATCCCCCCCCACTTCAAGCTCACCCACGTGGCGGGGGCCTACTGGCGCGGGGACGAGCGGCGCCCCATGCTGCAGCGGGTCTACGGGGTGGCCTTCCGCACCGCCGAGGAGCTTAAGGAGTACCTCTGGCAGCTGGAGGAGGCCAAGAAGCGGGACCACAGGCGGCTTGGGCGGGAGCTGGAGCTCTTCCTCATAGACCCATGGTGGGGAAGGGGCTGGTGCTCTGGCTTCCCAAGGGGAACGTGGTCCGGGAAGAGCTCATGGCCTTCATGCGGGAGGAGCAGGTAAGGCGGGGCTACCAGCTGGTGGCCACGCCCCACATCGGGAGCCTGGAGCTCTACAAGACCAGCGGCCACTACCCCTACTACGCCGAAAGCCAGTTCCCCCCCATAAGCTTCCAGGAGCGGGGCGAGGAGGAGGAGTACCTCCTCAAGCCCATGAACTGCCCCCACCACATAAGGATCTACGCCTACCGCAAGCGCTCCTACCGGGAGCTTCCCCTGAGGCTCGCCGAGTTCGGCACCGTCTACCGCTACGAGAAGGCGGGGGAGCTTCTGGGCCTCACCCGGGTAAGGGGCTTCACCCAGGACGACGCCACATCTTCTGCACCCCCGAGGAGGTGAAGGGGGAGTTTCTGGGGGTGTTGGACCTGGTGCTGAAGGTCCTCGCCACCCTGGGCCTGAAGGACTACCGGGCCCGGATCGGGGTGCGGGACCCGAAAAGCGACAAGTACGTGGGGGACGAGGCCAAGTGGGCCTTGGCGGAAAGGCAGATAGAGGAGGCAGCGGCCGAGGCCGGGCTCCGGTACACGGTGGAGGAGGGGGACGCCGCCTTCTACGGCCCCAAGCTGGACTTCGTGGTGAAGGACGCCCTGGGGCGGGAGTGGCAGCTTGGGACCATCCAGGTGGACTACAACCTCCCCGAGCGCTTCGGCCTCACCTACGTGGGGCAAGACGGGGAGGAGCACCGCCCGGTGATGCTCCACCGGGCCCCCTTCGGCTCCTTGGAGCGTTTCATCGGCATCCTCATCGAGCACTTCGCCGGGGACTTTCCCCTATGGCTTGCCCCGGAGCAGGTTTTGGTGGTGCCGGTCTCGGAGAAGCAGGAGGACTACGCCCTTTGGGTGGCCCAAAGGCTCAAGGGGGCGGGCCTTAGGGCCGAGGCCGACACCCGCCCCGAGAGGATGCAGGCCCGGATCCGGGACGCCGAGCTCAGGAAGGTGCCCTACGTCCTGGTGGTGGGGGAGAGGGAGAAGGCCGAGGGCACGGTGAGCGTGCGCAGGCGGCACCGGGGGAACCTGGGAAGCATGCCCCTCGCCACCTTTCTGGAAGGGGTCCTGAGGGAATACCGGGATAGGCTTCTGGAGTCGGTCTTCTGATGCGGGCGAGATCCACCCTCTTCACGATTTTCCTGGAATACATCTACCCCGACCGCAGGGCCCCCGTGGGAACCCTCATCGCCATGATGGAGGCCCTAGGCTTCTCCGAGGCGGCGGTGCGGGCGGCGCTTTCCCGGAGCGCCAAGCGGGGCTGGGTGGTGCCCAAAAGGGAGGCCGGGCCGCCCACTACGCCCTC
>BBBN01000185.1 GCA_001311585.1 Thermus sp. JCM 17653 | reverse complement strand
AAAGCTTCCTCCAGCGGGTCCTTCACCACTAAGCGCCCGCAGCGGCCATGCGCCCCTGGCCTCGGTCTAGGGCCTCCTCCTCGGCGCCTGCGGTCAAGGGGCTAAGCGCCCGCGCTTTGGTTTCGCGACATGGGATGCCCGAGATAAGGCTGACCGGAGGGGTTGCTCTTTGACGCCTGGTACGCGGCGAAGCAAGTCCTGGAGTGGCTCCATGCCCACGGCTGGTCACAAGCTACGCCTACGGCGTGACTTCGTGACGAGACTCAGGTCTAATACCACCCCATGCTGGCCCAAGTCAGCATGGGGGCCCCGGTCAAAAGGCCCGCAGGCTTCCGTACTTGGGCTTAGGCGAAGGATGCACGCCAAAGGGGTATAAAGTGGTCCAAATTTAGGGCGGCGGCCCAGAGCTTCCCTTCCGAGGGCCCTTTTGGAGAGGGTTATAGGGCCCGGGGTGGAAGGGGCACCCTTCCCCGGGCCTCCCTTCGTTGGCCTGCCGTCAGCCCTCGCAGGCCCGGCAGGAGAGGAGGAGATCCCGGCTGTAGGCCTGGGCCATGCTCTGGCTGAACTGGTAGTAGAGGGCCTTGAGGCCCGAGCGCCAGGCGTGGAGGACCAGGGCGTTCACGTCCTTGGGGGGTGCCTCGGGGTGGACCACCAGGTTCAGGGACTGGCCCTGGTCGATGTGCTTCTGCCGGGAGGCCGCGAGGTTGACGAGGGTCATCTGGGAGACCTCGGCGAAGGTCTTGAAGACCGCCTTCTCCTCCTCCGTGAGGAAGTCCAGGTGCTGCACGGAGCCGTTGTGCTCCAAGATGCTCCGCCACACCCTTTCCTCGTCCCGGCCCTTCTCCTTCAGGAGCTCCGCCAGGAAGGGGTTCTTGAAGGGGACCTTGGCCTTTTGCAGGTCCTTCAGGTAGTAGTTGCTGGTGTAGGGCTCAATGGAAGGGGAGACCTGGCCCAGGATGAAGGCGCTGGACTTGGTGGGGGCGATGGCGAGGAGGGTGGCGTTGCGCCGTTCCTTCAGCTCCCCCACCCCGGCGAGCTCGTCCTCGGGGTGGCGCTTCCTCAGCCACCTCGAGGCCTCCTCCGCCCGCTCCCGGATGGTCTTGAAGATCTCGGCGTTTCTCCGGAAGCCTCGGGGCTTTCCAGGGGGATCCTTTGGGACTGGAGGTAGCTGTGCCACCCCAGGACCCCGAGGCCGATGGCCCGGTAGCGCCGGGCGAAGCGCACCGCCCGCTCCAGGTAGGGGATGCCCTCGGCCTTCTCTATGAAGTCGTCCAGGACGGAGTCCAGGAAAATGACCAGGGTCTCCACCGCGTCGGTGCGCTTCCACTCCTCGTAGTGGAGGAGGTTCAAGGAGGAAAGGCAACAGACGAAGCTCTCCTCCTCCGAGGAGGGGAGCATGATCTCCGTGCAGAGGTTGCTGGCCCAGATGGTCTTGCCTAGGGCCTTGAAGACCTCGGGGGCCTTCTCGTTGGCGTTGTCCCGGAAAAAGAGGTAGGGGATGCCCACCTCGGCCCGGGCCTTGAGGATTTGGGCCCAGCGGGCCCGCTTCTCGGGGTCGCCCGCCACCATCTCCTCCAGCCAGCGGTTTCCCAGGGAGACCCCCCAGAAGAGGGACTGAACGGGGGAGTGTTCCCGCTGAATGGTGAGCCACTCCTCCAGGTCCGGGTGCTCCACGTCCAGGTAGGCGGCGCACTGGCCGCGACGGGTGGAGCCCTGGTTGAAGACCTCGATCACCCGGTCAAAGAGGCTGGCGAAGGCGAAGGAGCCGTTGCTCTCCCCGTTGTCCCGGATGGGGGCCCCGCGGGGGCGGAGCCGGCCCAGGTAGACGGAGGTGCCGCCCCCCTGCTTGCTCATCATCCCACCTCGGCCACCGCCCGGAGGATGGAGGCGGTGTCGTCCTCCACGTAGGTGCCGTAGCAGGAGATGGGGAGCCCCCGCCTGAGGCCGTAGTTGGCCCAGACGGGGGTGGCGAGGGAGTACCAGCCCGGGCCACGTACTCCTGAAACTTGCGGGAGAAACCCTCGATTCCCGTGAGGGCCTCCGCCCGGTCGGCGATCTCCTTCACCCTCTCCTCCACCCTCACCCCGGGGAGCAGGTAGCCCCGGCTCATGTAGAGGCGGGTGTGCTCGTTAGCCCAGTACCAGCTCGTAGGTGCGTTTGGTCTTGGTCATGCCTTCTCCTTTTAGAAAAGCTCCTCCGGGTCGAAGCTTTGCACCCTTCGCGCGTAGGCCACGCTGCGCTTGTTGAAGAAGTCCACCTCCTTGTCGGCGAGGAGCTCCAGGGTGAACCACTCCGTGTCCCGAAGCTCGCCGGGTCCACCGGGAAGGCCTCGGGGAGGCCGTGGAGGGCGAGGACCTCGTTGTAGCGGTGCTTGAGGAACTCCAGGGTCTCCCCATGCCCCACCAAGGCGGGCTCCCCCCTGGCGAAGAGCCAGTCCAAGAGGCCCTCCTCGGCCCGGAAAAGCCCCTGGGCAAGGCGGAGGGCCTCCTCCTGGAAGGCTTCCCCGAAGAGGTCGGGCCTCTCCTCCCTGAGAAGGCGCAGAAGCTCCGCCCCGAAAAGGCCGTGGATGTTCTCCTCCTTGCTGGTGGCCTCGATGGCGTTGGAGACCCCCTTGTAGCGGTTTCCCCGGCGGTTCAGGGCCATGAGGACGTAGAACTGGGAGAAGAGGGAGACGTGCTCGGTGAAGGCGGAGAAGAGGAGGAGGGCCAGGGCGTAGTCCTTTAGGTCTGTCTCCCGGGAGCGCCGGAGGACCTCCTCGAGGGCCCGGGCCCGGTCCCGGAGGGGAGTGGCCTCCTCCAGGGCGCGCTGGAAGGCGTCCTCGAGGCCCAGAAGCTCCAGGAGGTGGGCGTAGGCGTTGGCGTGGCGCACCTCGCTCTCGGCGAAGGTCATGCCCACCTCGGCGACCTCGGGCTTGGGGAAGCGGTCGTAGAGGCGGGCCCAGAAGAGCTTCACGGCGAGCTCCACCTGGGCGATGGCCAGGAGGGCCCGCTCCACCAGATGCCGTTCCTTCTCCTCGGAGAGGGCGTGGTCCTGGAGGTCGGCCTGGAAGCTGAACTCCGTGTGCACCCAGTAGCTGTGCCGGATGGCGTCCCGGTAGCGGAGAAGCCCCGGGTACTCGTAGGGGCGGTAGTGGGCCCTAGGCGCCGTGAGGGGCACGGGCCTCACCTCCTTCCAGGGGCGGCACGGGGCTCGGCCTCCCCCGCTCGTCCAAGGCCACCAGGACGAACCCGCCCCGGGCGGCCAGGTAGGCCTCCTCGCCTTCCTTCACCGGCTCCACCCACATCTCCACCTCCACCCGCATGGAGGTGCGCCCCACCTCCTTGAGCCGGGCCACCAGCTCCACGATGGCCCCCAGGGGCACGGGCCGCTTGAAATCCACCGCGTCGGCGTGCACCGTCACCACCTTCTTGCGGGCGTGCCGGGTGGCGGCCACGAAGGCCGCCTGGTCCATCCAGGCCAAAACCGTTCCGCCAAAAAGGGTCCCGTAGTGGTTGGTCTCCCCGGGGAAGACGGGGTAGACCATGCGCGTCTCCCGCATGGCACCTCCTTGGGTGCGAAAAGCCCGCCTAAAGCCTGAAGGCCGCTTCGGGCGCTAGGCCCGCCTTGCTGTTGGGGGGAGTTCAGGGGTTAGGGTCCCACGTTCTCACCACCTTCGCCCTTGCCTCGAGGGCTACGGGGCAGGGCCGCGAAGCGGGTACTCGGGCTTCCGACCAGGAGGATGAGCAGAAGGCCTGGGCCGGTCACCGTTGCGGGACAGCGCCGGACTTTCACCGGACTTCCCCCACCGCCTTTAGGCGTCCAGGCCTGTCGGCCTGGCATCGCGGCCAGGACACCCTAGGTCTTGGGCGTCCTGGCGGAAACCCTACTACGGGTTGTGGGAAGGCGTCAAGGGGCTTTGGCCGGCCCCAGGCGGAAGGAGGCGGGGGGCTGGGGGGAAGTCGCCCCGGACCCTGGCTGGAGGCCGCTCCCGCCCGCG
>BBBN01000184.1 GCA_001311585.1 Thermus sp. JCM 17653 | reverse complement strand
GGGTGGCCTTCGGGCCGGCCACCCCCCAGGAGGCCCTCTTCGCCCTGAAGCGGCTCTGGGCGGCCTCCTTCCAGGTGGGGGCCGTCCTTCGGCGCTACCCCCACCTTCTGCCCCCCTTCCGCCCGGTCCTGGTGCAGGAGGCGGGGGAGGCCGTGGAGGACCCCTTCCTTTCCCTAGACCTCTCCCGGGCCTGGGGGCAGGAGGTGGTGGCCTACACTTGGCGGGGCCAGGTGGTGCGAATAGAATCCTCCCATGGTGGATAGCCACGTCCACACCCCCCTTTGCGGGCACGCGGAGGGCTCCCCGGGGGAGTACCTCTTCCAGGCGCGAAAAGGGGGGCTAAAGGGCCTGGTCTTCACCGATCACGCCCCCATGCCCGCCTGGTATGACCCGGAAAGCCGCATGGCGCTTTCCGAGCTTCCCTTTTACCTGCTGGCCCTGGAGAGGGTGCGGGAGGACAACCAGGACCTCTACGTGGGCATCGGCCTCGAGGCCGATTTCCATCCCGGAACCGAGGCCTTCGTGGCCCACCTTCTAAAGGCCTACCCCTTTGACTACGTCATCGGGAGCGTCCACTACCTTGGGGCCTGGCCCCTGGACCACCCAGACCACCAGGAGGAGTTCGCCTGGCGGGAGCTAAAGGAGGTTTTCCGGGCCTACTTCCAAGAGGTGGCCAGGGCGGCCCGAAGCGGCCTCTTCCACGCCATCGGGCACCTGGACCTCCCCAAGAAGTTCGGCCACCGCCTCCCGGAAGAGGCCCTCCTGGAGCTCGCCGAGCCCGCCCTCAGGGCCATGGCCGAGGAAGGGCTTTTCCTGGACGTGAACACCGCCGGCCTCAGGAAGCCCGTGGGGGAGGTGTACCCGGCTCCCGTCCTCCTGCGGAGGGCCCGAGAGCTCGGCATCGGCCTCGTTCTGGGCTCCGACGCCCACCGCCCGGAGGAGGTGGGCTTCGCCTTCGGCGAAACGCGGGACCTGCTCCTTTCCCTGGGATTCCAGGAGGCTTTCTACTTCCAAGGGGGTAGACCCCGGGCCTATTCCCTGTCCAGCACCCCGTAGACCCGGGCTTCCTTGCCCCGAAGCTCCAGGTCCTCCCGGTTCCCCCCGGCCTTCTCGTAGGCCCGTACCGCCCCCACGAGGCGCAGGAAGGCCTCGGCGCAGGGGTCGGGGGCGGGGGCCTCGTACTCCATGAAGGTCACCCGCTCGTACTCCTTCCCGTACTCGGCCTCCTCCCGGGCCACGCACTCCTCGTACGCCTTAAGGGCCTCGTCCACCTCGAGGCGGGCGCGCTCCAGGGTGGTCATGCTCCCCTCCTTTCTCAGCCTGATTATATCAGGTTTTCTTACTATGAAAGCGCAAACTGGCGGCGGGGATGGGGCCCTCCTGGAAGCGCTCCTCCCGCCAGGGGTCGCCCCGCCAGTGGTAGCCCAACCTTTCCCAAAAGCCCAGCTCCAGGTGGTCCAGAAGCGCTATGCTCCGCACCCACTTGGCGCTCTTCCAGGCGTAGAGGTGGGGCACCAGGAGCGCACGGGCCCCCCCTTTCCGGGGGCAGGGGTTTGCCGAAGAGGGTGTGGGCCAGGAGGACATCCTCCCGGAGGAGGTCCTCCAGGAGAAGGTTGGTGGTGTAGCCGCCGTAGCTCTGCACCAGGGCCGCCACCGCTTCGGGGCGGGGCCGGGCCCGCTCCAGGAGGTCCCGCACCCTCACCCCCCGCCAGGCCACCTCCAGGCGGCTCCAGCCGGTGACGCAGTGGAAGTCCCGGGTGAGGTCCACCTGGGGGAGGGCCAGGAGGTCGGCGTAGGTGAGGGTCAGGGGGGTTTCCACCAAGCCGAGGAGGTCCAGGCGCCACGCCTCTTGGGAAACCCGAGGCTCCTCCCCGTAGGTGAGGATGGGAAAGCGCTCGGTAACCCTCTGCCCCGGAGGAACCCGCTCCATGCCCCCAGGGTAGGCGGGCCCCGGGAAGGGAAAAGGGTTTTGGCTCACCGGCTCCGGTAGCGGATGACCTCCACCCTTTCCAGGGTCACCAGCCCCTCCCTGACCATCTCGTCCAGGACCGGCAGGAAGGCCTGGATCTTTTCCTCGGTGTCCACGATCTCCACCATGACCGGAAGGTCCTCGGAAAGCTGCAGGACCTTGGCGGTGTGGATGCGGGAATGGGCCCCGTAGCCCATGAAGCCCTTGAAGACCGTGGCCCCGGCCAGGCCCCGCCTGCGGGCCTCGAGGACCAGGGCCTCGTAGAGAGGCTTTCCCCCGTATCGGTCCGACTCCCCGACGAAGATCCTGAGGAGCCGGGCCTCCCCTTGGAGCTTCATGCCCCTAGCTTACCAGGGCCCCGCCCAGGCGGTACCCCCAAAAGACCAGAAAAAGCCCGAGGGAAAGGCTTCCCCCTGCGTAGAGGAGGGCCTTGACCGCCTCGCCTTCCTGCAGGAGGGCCAGGGTCTCGTAGCTGAGGGAGGAAAAGGTGGTGAAGCCCCCCAGAACCCCCACCGCCAAGAAAAGCCGGGCCTCCCCGGAAAGGGCCCCTTCCAGGGAAAGCCGCACCACGGCGCCGATGAGAAAACTTCCCAAAGCGTTTACCAGGAGGGTGCTCCAGGGAAAGCCTGGGCCCAGCGCCCCTTGCGCCCAGGCCCCCAGGGCGTAGCGCAGGAGGGAGCCCAAGGCCCCACCCAGGGCCACCAGGAGGTAGCGTTCCACCCCCAAAGTATAGTGGGGCCATGAAGCCCAAGACCTTTTCCCCCATCCTCACCGCCAGGGGGGTGCGGCTCGCCTTGGCCGTGGGCCGCTTCAACGAGCGGGTGACCAAGCTCCTTTTGGAGGGGGCTCTGGAGGCCTACGCCCGGCTTGGAGGGGACCCCGCCGAGGTCCTGGTGGCCTGGGTGCCGGGCTCCTTTGAGCTCCCCCTGGTGGCCAAGCGCCTGGCGGGCCGTCCCGACGTGGATGCGGTGGTGGCCTTGGGGGCGGTGATCCGCGGGGAAACCCCCCACTTTGAGTACGTGGCCGCCCAGGCAGCAAGCGGCCTCATGCAGGCCATGCTCCAGACGGAGAAGCCCATCGTCTTCGGGGTCCTCACCACCAATACCCCTGAGGAGGCCCAGGAGAGGGCCGGGGGCAAGGCGGGAAATAAGGGCGCCGAGGCGGTCTTCACCGCCATTGAGATGGTGCGGCTCCTGGAGGCTATTTCCCGGTGAAAAGGGCCCGGGCGTAGCGGAGGTGGAGGTAGAGGAAGCACCCCAGGCAGAAGCCGAAGGCAGGTTGATGAAGGCGAGGAGGGCCACCAGGAGGGCTAGGGTGTAGCCCACCCCCTTTAGGAGGAGGGCGAGGGAGGCCAGGCCCAGGAAGACCGCTCCCAGGAAGCGGGCGAAGCGGTGGGGCCTGGGGTCCTCCTCCACCGCCTGGGCGGGGATCCTGAGGAAGCGCTTCAGGGCCACCATCAGGTCCAGGGGGGTGTGCTGGCTGGCCATGAGGAGGAAGAGGAGGTAGACCAGCCAGGGCTTGTCCCAAAGGCCGCCAGGGGCAGGGCGAGCACCAGGAGGGCCTGGTTGAAGCGGAGCTGGTTCCGGTCCGTCTGCATACCCTCCACTATACACCTGAGTCCGTGAAGAATAGGGGTAAGGAACACCCTCCCCGTGGCACAATGGACCCGTGGTTCCCCTCCTCACCACCTCCCTGCCCGTCCCCCATGGCTTCACTACCCGGCTTGGGGGCGTGTCCGAAGGCCCCTTCGCCAGCCTCAACCTCTCCGCCGTCACCGGGGACGACCCGGAGAGGGTGGCGGAAAACCAGAGGCGGGTCCTCGAGGCCTTCGGCCACCCAAAGGTGGCGGGCCTCAAGCAGGTGCACGGCACGGCGGTGCACCTGGTGGAAGGCCCCGGGATCTGGGAAGGGGACGGCCTCCTCACCCGCACCCCCGGCCTCCTCCTCCGGGTGGGGGTGGCGGACTGCTACCCGGTGCTCCTCTACCACCGAAGGGCTGGTGGGG
>BBBN01000183.1 GCA_001311585.1 Thermus sp. JCM 17653 | reverse complement strand
CCCTGCACGAACGCTGGGGCAGGCTTCCCTTCGCCGAGGTCCTCGCCCCCGCCATCCGTTACGCCGAGGAGGGTTTTCCCGTGGGGCCGGAGACGGCGCGGAGCTGGCGGCGGGCGGAAGGCGTCTACCTTCCCTGGAGGGGCCGGAGTTTGGGCCCTTCAAGGAGGTCTTCTTCCCCGGAGGGAGGGCCCCAAGGGCGGGGGAGGTGTGGCGGAGCCCCTTTCACGCCAAGACCCTGAGGGAGATCGCCGAGAGCTACGGGGAAAGCCTTTACCGGGGGCCTTGGCCGAGGCCCTCCTCCGCTTCAGCGGGGCCACGGGGGGGCTCCTTACCCGGGAGGACCTGGAGGCCCACGCCCCGGAGTGGGTGCCCCCCCTTTCCACGGAGTACAAGGGCCTGACCGTCTGGGAGCTTCCCCCCAACGGCCAGGGGGTGGCGGTCCTTTTGGCCCTGAACCTTTTGGAGGGGTTTGACCTGAGGCCGGAGGACCCCTGGAGCTACCACGTCCAGATTGAGGCCATGCGCCTCGCCTTGGCGGACACCTACCGCTTCGTGGCCGACCCCCGGCACATGGAGCTTGCCCCCGAGGCCTTCCTCTCCAAGGCCTACGCGGCCGAGAGGAGGAGGCTTATTGGGGAGAGGGCCCTTCCCCGGGTGCTTCCCGGGCTCCGCCCCGAGGGGACGGTCTACCTCGCGGCGGCGGACGGGGAGGTGATGGTCTCCCTCATCCAGTCCAACTACCAGGGGTTCGGCTCGGGGGTTTTGGTGCCGGGGACGGGGATCGCCCTGCAGAACCGGGGCCTGGGCTTCAGCCTGGAGGAGGGGCACCCGAACCGGGTGGGGCCTGGGAAGAGGCCCTTCCACACCATCATCCGGGCTTTCTCACCCGGGAGGGGAAGCCCCTGGGCCTTTTGGGGTCATGGGGGGGTTTATGCAGCCCCAGGGGCACGTCCAGGTGGTGGTGGGCCTGGCGGACTTCGGGCTGAACCCCCAGGCGGCCCTGGACCGGCCCCGGTGGCAGGTGGTGCCGGGGGACGAGGTGCTTCTGGAGCCCGGCATCCCCCAGGCCACGGCCCTCTTCCTCAAAGACCTGGGGCACCGGGTGCGCTACGAGGCGGAGTACGGCTTCTTTGGGCGGGGCCAGGCGGTTCTTCGCCTTGGGGAGGCCCTTTGCGCCGCCTCGGACCCCCGGGCGGAGGGGCTCGCCCTGGCCCTTTAAAGCAAGGCCTCGGATCCAGCCTGGGCGGGAGCCTAGGAGGCGTTTGAGGCCCAAGGCGGCCTCCACCCCTTGGGTGCCGTAGTTGTTGTTGAAGATGACGAAGACCCTTTCCGCCCGCTCCGCCAGGGTGCGGGTGGCCTCCACCAGGTCCAAAAGCTCTTCCTCGGAATACCGCCAGTTGAAGCGCTCGTAGGGCTTTTGGTGGGGGCCCTTCCAGGCCTCGGCGTTCCTCCCATGGCAGCGGAGCACGGCCACGGGATGGGTGGGCTCCAGGACCTCGGTGGGGCCTCCGGGTGGGGGGGTGCGTCCACGCTCACGTGGATGAGGCCGAGGCGCATAAGCTCCCGCTTCACGAACCCCCAGGCGGTGTACCACTTGGGGTTGCGGAACTCCACGGCCACCCAGTATCCCTGGGTCTTCTCCGCCAGGCGCTCCAGGTACCGGAAGCTCCTGGGTTTGGGCTCGGTCCAAGGGGGGAGGCCGAAGTGGAGGTAGCCCAGCTTACCCGCTTCCCTCAGGGGCCCTAGGGCGGCGAAGAAGCGTTCCCAGGCCTCCTCCACCACCTCCTCCGGTACCTCCCGCTGGGGGAGGTGGCCCTCCTTTTGGGGGAGGAGAGCCCTCAGGTCCTTGGGAAGGGCGTTCGCCTCGAGGCCGTGCCCGGTGAAGGCGGAGAAGGCCTTGACGTGGAAGAGGAAGCCCTTTGGCGTCCTCTCCGCCCACTTCCGCACCACCTCCAGGCGGGGTAGGGCGTAGAAGGTGCTGTCCACCTCCACGGTGTCCAAGTGTTGGGCGTAGTAGCGAAGGCGCCTTTCCGGGTGGTGCCTCACCTCTTTGGGGTACCAGCCCGAGGCCAAGAGGGTCTCGTCCGTCCAGCTGGCCGTGCCCACGCGGATTTCCGCCACGCCTCATGGTAGGGCAAGGGCGTGGGGCCAGGTGGAGTTTAAGTACCCCACCGCGGCGGGGGCCCTCCCCTCCCTGCAGCAGACGGCGAGCTTCCTGCAGCAGAACAAGTTCGGGGATTGAGCCTTCGGTTTTCCTGGGCCCCGGCCTTGGGCCGGGGCCTTTGCCCTCTCCTGCCACCCTGTACCATGGGGGCATGGAGTCCTGGCCCAAGCCGCGCCTGGTGGTGAGCGCCTGCCTGGGGTTCGCCGCGGTGCGCTACTCAGGGGAGCTCATCCCCGACAAGCTCGTGTCCGCCCTAAGGGAGCACGTGGACTTCGTCCCGGTCTGTCCCGAGGTGGAGATCGGCCTCGGGGTGCCGAGGCCCGTGGTGCGCCTGGTGCGGGGGGAAGGGGGTCCCAGGGTGGTCCAGCCCAAGACGGGGGAGGACCTCACGGAAAGGATGCGGGCCTTCAGCCTGGGTTTCCTCCAGGGCCTCGAGGAGATGGAGGGCTTCCTCCTCAAGAACCGCTCCCCCTCCTGCGCCCTCAAGGACGCCAAGGTTTACGCCCACCCCGAGGGGGGCGGGGTGGTGGGGAAGGGACCGGGGCTTTTCGCCCAGGCGGTGGAGGAGGCCTTCCCCCTCCTTCCCAAGGAGGACGAGGGGAGGCTTACCAACCCCGCATCCGGGCCCACTTCTTCACCCGGGTCTTCGCTCTCGCCCGGCTTCGGCGGGTGGGGGACCTTCCCGGCCTCATGGCCTTTCACGCCCGCTACAAGCTCCTCCTCCTGGCCTACAACCAGAAGGAGGCCAGGGCCCTGGGGCGCCTCCTCGCCGGGGCCAAGGGGAGGCCCTTTGCCGGGGTGCGCCGGGCCTACGAGGAGGGGTTTTTGCGGGCCACGGAGAGGCCCTACCGCCTCGGGGCCATGGCCGACGCCCTCCTCCACGTCTTCGGCTACTTCAAGAAGGCCCTCGGTGCCCGAGAAAAGGCCCACTTCCTGGATCTCCTCGTGGACTTCCGGGAGGAGCGCCTTCCCCTCGAGGCCCCCCTGGCCCTCCTCGCCTCCTGGGCCCGGCGCTTCCACGAGCTATGTGGAGGCCCAGGCCCTCTTGGAGCCCTACCCCCGGGCCTGATGCGCGTTCCCGAGGCCTAGAGAAACCGGGCGAAGATCCCGCCTAGGGCCTCGAGGTCCTGAAGGTTTTCCCGGAGGACCCGGTGGACGATGCGGCGGTCTATGTCCAGGTACTCGTGCACCAAGAGGTTGCGGAAGCCGATCATCCGCCGCCACCTTTCCGCCAGGACCTCGTCCACGTAGCCCTGGGCCAAGAAGAGGTCCACGAGGTCGCGCGCCCTCTCAAAGGGGCCTAGGCCTTCGTCGGCGGCCACGTGGGCGGCCATATCGGTCAGGGCCCCTATGGCGAGCTGGAGGAAGCGCTCTGCGGCCCCGTACCGCTCGGGACTTTCCAGAAACTCCTCCAGGGTGTACCGGGAAAGGTCCCGGAGGATACGGAGGTAGGCCTCCAGGTGGGAAAGCCTGCGCCTAAGAATCTCGGGACGGGTCAAGCCACCTCCGTTTCAGGGCCTCCCGCTGAACCTGGAGGAGGGGCTCGGTATCCCACCACTCCCGGGCCACGCGGGAGACGTAGCTTCCGAGGTCAAAACCTTCGCGGAGAAAGACGGGCTTCCCCCTCACGGCGAGGAAGGCGAGGAGGGGCGGGGCCCGGTGGAGGAGGACCAGGTCCACCTGTTCCAACCCCGCCGCCACCAGGGCCCCCAGGACCTCGAGGGTGGGGTCGGGCTCCTCGGGGGAGAGGAGGAGAGCGAGGTCCCAGTCGCTGTCTGCCCGGGCCCGCCCCTCGGCGCGGGACCCGAAGAGGAAGGCGGCCTGGACCTGGGGGGAAGCGGGCGAG
>BBBN01000182.1 GCA_001311585.1 Thermus sp. JCM 17653 | reverse complement strand
CCCCCTCCTCCCCCAAGGGAGGCAGGTAGCTCATGGGGGGCAAGGGCAGGGGAAGGGCCACCCGGAGGGCCCGCATACCCCTAGGATAAGGGCGTGCGCCTGGCGGTGCTCTTCTCGGGAGTGGCCCTGTACAGCGCCCTTTACGCCGTGGTCCCCCTTCTCCCCCTCCTGGAGCGCCTCTTTCAAGCCGCCCCGGGGGCGGCGGGGCCCGGGATGGGCCTGCCCCTTTTCCTCCTGGTCCTCCTCTCCCCCCTGGTGCCCAGGCTTCCCCTTCCCGCAGGGGCCCTCCTGGGCGGGGGGCTTCTTTTGGTGGGGTTAGGGGGACTTCTGGGGGCCATAAGCCCAAGCCTTCTCCTTTGGACCCTCTTCCGCCTCCTCCAGGGGGTGGGGGCGGCCCTAGTCCCTACCTGGCCATCGCCTCATCCCTCTCCTTTTCCCCCAAAGGCCCTGGAGATGGCCGGGGTCTACATGGCGGGCAACGTCCTGGGCGGGGGTCTGGGCCGGGTACTGGCGGGGCTTTTGGCCGAGGCCCTGGGGGTGCGGGAGGCGCTTTTCCTCCTCTCCCTGCCCGCCTTGGGCCTGGGGCTTCTCCTCCTCAAAGCCCCGGGCGGGCTACCCTCCCTGGGGACGCCCCGGTACGAGCTTTGGGCCTGGCGCCTCTACCTGGTGGGAAGCCTTCTCCTCTTCCTCAACCTCTTCCTGGCCAACCTCCTTCCCTACCGCCTCCTGGAGATGGGCTTCCGCCCGGGGGAGGTGGGGCTCGTCTACCTGGCCTACCTCTTCGGCATCCCGGGAAGCGCCCTCTCGGGGGTGCTGGCGAGGCGGTTTGGGGCGGTGGCCACCTTCCGTTTGGCCTTCCTCGGGGTGCTTTTGGGGATGGGCCTCCTCCTCCTGGAACCCCCCTATCTGGTCCTGGGGTTTGTGCTCTTTATGGCCGCCCTCTTCACCGCCCAGAGCCTGGCCTCGGGGGCCGCCGGGCGGCAGGGGGCGGGGGTGAGCGGCGCCTACGTGGCCAGCTTCTACCTGGGGGGACCCTGGCCGGCCTCCTCTACCCCTTTTTCCTCCACAGCTTCCCCCTGGCCGTAGGGGTGGGGATGGGCCTGGCCCTCCTCGCCCTGCTCCTCGCCCCCCTTCGGTAGCATGGGCCCATGGAGGTCCACGCCGCCGACCAGTACCTGGTGGCCCCGGGGGAAGCGGGCCTCCTGGAGGTCTACCAGGTCCTCCGGGGCAGGGGGCTTTACCCCCCCTTCCCGCCGGTGGAGCTCCCGGGAGGGGTGGGAGGGCTTTTGGCCCGGGGCGGCTTCGCCCAAACCTTCTTCTTCCCCGCGGAGGTCCTGGGCCTCACCTTCCGTACCCCCAAGGGCCGGAGTGGTGCGGGCGGGGGGGGTGGTGGTGAAGAACGTCCAGGGCTACGACCTGGTGCGCCCGTTCGTGGGAAGCTTCGGGCTTTTGGGAGAGGCTTTGGAGGTGGTCTTCCGCCTGCGGCCGGGGCGGGCCTTTAGCTTCCTCCGCCGCCCCTGGGAGGGAGGCTTTCCCAGGCTTACCCCTTCCCCCCGCTTCCTCTTCGCCCTGCGGGAAGGGGAGGTGGCGTGGCTTTACGCCTTCCACTTCGGCCACGAAAGGGAAGTGGCCCGCTTCCGGGAGGCCTTCGGCGGGGAGGAGGTGGGGCCTTTGGACCTCCGTTCCCTTTTCCCTTCGGGGATGGGGGTGGGGGAGGGGCCCCTTTGGGACCTGCGCTTTTCTTGGAAGGACGGGGGGGAAAGGCCCCCCCGTCCCAGAGGCCTTCCTCCGGTTGGCGGAAGCCCTCTAATACCACCCCATGCCGGCTTGGGCCAGCTTGGGGGCGCCCAAGGAGGGGACGGGCGGGATAAGGGTATTCTTTAGGGGATGGAGGCGCTGGAACGGGAAGCCCTAAAGGCCATCCAAGAAGCCCGGGACCTCGAGGCCCTCAAGGCCCTCCGCGCCCGCTACCTGGGCAGGAAGGGCCTCCTCACCCAGGAGATGAAGGCCCTAGCGGCCCTGCCCCCGGAGGAGCGGCGGGCCCGGGGGCAGGCCTTAAACGCCTCAAGGAAACCCTGGAAAGGCCCTGGAGGCCAGGGAGCGGGCCCTGGAGGAGGAGGCTCTGCGCCGGGCCCTGGAGGCGGAACGCCTGGACGTTTCCCTACCCGGGGCGCGCCTTTTCTCCGGGGGCCTCCACCCCATCACCCTCATGGAGCGGGAGCTGGTGGGGATCTTCCGCTCTTTGGGCTACCAGGCGGTGGAGGGGCCGGAGGTGGAGAGCGAGTTCTTCAACTTTGACGCCCTGAACATCCCCGAACACCACCCGGCCCGGGACATGTGGGACACCTTCTGGTTGGAAGGCTCCCTGGGCCTGGAAGGCCCCTTGGGAGAGGAGGTGCGGGGGCGGCTTCTCCTCAGGACCCACACCTCCCCCATGCAGGTCCGGTACATGGTGGCCCACACTCCCCCTTTCCGCATCGTGGTCCCGGGGCGGGTCTTCCGCTTTGAGCAGACGGACGCCACCCACGAGGCCGTCTTCCACCAGCTGGAGGGCCTGGTGGTGGGGGAAGGGATCACCATGGCCCACCTGAAGGGGGCCATTTACGAGCTCGCCCAGGCCCTCTACGGCCCCCATTCCAAGGTGCGCTTCCAGCCCATCTACTTCCCCTTCGTGGAGCCCGGGGCCCAGTTCGCCATCTGGTGGCCCGAGGGCGGCAAGTGGCTGGAGCTGGGTGGGGCCGGGATGGTCCACCCCAAGGTCTTCCAGGCGGTGGACGCCTACCGGGAGCGCCTGGGCCTGCCCCCCGCCTACCAGGGGGTCACGGGCTTCGCCTTCGGGCTTGGGGTGGAGCGCCTCGCCATGCTCCGCTACGGCATCCCCGACATCCGCTACTTCTTCGGCGGCAGGCTTAAGGTGCTGGAGCAGTTCCGGGGGGTCCTATGAAGGTGCCCTTCTCCTGGCTCAAGCAGTACGTGCCCGAGCTGGAAAGCCCCGAGGTCCTGGAGGAGCGCCTGGCGGGCCTGGGGTTTGAGGCGGACCGGATGGAGCGGGTCTTCCAGATCCCCGCAGGAGTAGTGTTCGCCCGGGTCCTGGAGGCCCACCCCATCCCCGGCACCCGGCTTAAGCGCCTGGTCCTGGACATGGGCCAGGCGGTGGAGGTGGTCTCGGGGGCGGAAAACGCCCGGGAAGGCGTGGGGGTGGCCCTGGCCCTCCCCGGGACGGAGCTTCCCGGCCTGAAGGTGGGGGAAAGGGTCATCCAAGGGGTGCGCTCCTTCGGCATGGCCCTTTCTCCCAGGGAGCTCGGGGTGGGGGAGTACGGCGGGGGGCTTCTGGAGTTCCCCGAGGACGCCCTTCCCCCCGGCACCCCCCTGGCGGAGGCCTGGCCGGAGGAGGTGGTGCTGGACCTCGAGGTCACCCCCAACCGCCCGGACGCCTGGGCCTTTTGGGCCTCGCCCGGGACCTCCACGCCCTGGGCTACGCCCTGGTGGAGCCCGAGGCCGCCCTGAAGGCGGAGGCCCTTCCCCTCCCCTTCGCCCTCGAGGTGGAGGACCCGGAGGCGCCCCCCACTTCACCCTGGGCTACGCCTTCGGCCTAAGGGTGGCCCCAAGCCCCCTCTGGATGCAACGGGCCCTCTTCGCCGCCGGGATGCGCCCCATCAGCAACGTGGTGGACATCACCAACTACGTGATGCTGGAAAGGGCCCAGCCCATGCACGCCTTTGACCTGCGCTTCATCGGGGAGGGGATCCTGGTGCGCCGGGCCAGGCCCGGGGAGCGGCTTAGGACCTTAGACGGGGTGGAAAGGGCCCTCTTTCCGGAGGACCTGGTGATCGCCGGCTGGCGGGGGGAGGAGAGCTTTCCCTTGGGCCTCGCCGGGGTCATGGGCGGGGCGGAAAGCGAGGTCAGGGAGGACACGGAGGCCATCGCCCTGGAGGTGGCCTGCTTTGACCCGGTCTCCATCCGCAAGACCGCCCGCCGCCACGGCCTGCGCACCGAGGCCAGCCACCGCTTTGAGCGGGGGGTG
>BBBN01000181.1 GCA_001311585.1 Thermus sp. JCM 17653 | reverse complement strand
CGCCGCCGCCATGTGGCTGGAGGCAGGGGAGGGGGAGCGCGCCCTTTTGGCTCTGGAGGAGGCCGAGGCCGCCGTGGAGAGGAAGGCCCGGAGGACGAGGCCACCCGCCATTACCTCCTGGCCCGGGCCCACCTCCTTCTTGGGAACCCCAACCGGGCTTTGGAGGAGGCCAGAAGGGCCCTGGAGAAGGAAGAGGAAAGCGGTCACAGGGCCTACGGCACCCCCATGGTGGCGGGGCAGGCCCTTTTGCAGCTCGGCCGCTACGAGGAGGCCATGGCCGCCTACCGCGAGGCCCTGGACCGGGCCGAGGCCGCCGAGCGCCCCTACGTCCTCCACGAGATGGGGGTGGCCGCCCTGGACCACGGGGCCTACCTCGAGGCCGAGGTCTACCTCCGCGAGCTTTTGCGGGAAGAGGGCTACCCCTACCGGGCCCAGGCCCTGGCCGACCTGGCCGAGGCCCTGTACCGCCAAGGGCGCTACGCCGAGGCGGAGGAGGCGGCCAAGGAGGCCATGGACCTGGGGGCAGAGGCCTCGGGGGAGCTCATCCTGGGCCACATCGCCTACGACCTCATGCACCTGGAGGAGGCCCTGGCCCACTACCGGAAGGCGGCGGAAAGCGCCGAGGAGGGGAGCCGGGAGTGGGTGGGGGCCCAGGAGATGGTGGTGGATACCCTGGCCCAGCTGGGCTACCGCTCCCCGGAGGAGATCCTGGCCCGGGCCGAGGCGGTGCTGCCCCACGTCCACCCCGCCGACGAGTGGCACCAAGCCCTCCTGGCCTACCGGGAGCGGGCCCAGGCCCTCCTCCGGGAAGGCCGGCGGCCTAACTAGCCCCTTGCGCAAGGGGGAAAGGGCCTTCAACACCTCCTGGGACCTCAAGGGCTTGGGGAGGTGGAGCACCCGTAAGGGGCGGAAGAGGAGGCCTGGGGGGGTTTCGCTCACCACGTAGAGGGAGGCGAGCCTTCCCTCGGGATGGGCCCGCACCCTGCGGGCGGCTTCCAGGGCCCTTTCCCCCTGGAGGACCACCCCCTTGGGCCTTTCCTTGAGAAGGCGCAAAAGCCCCTCCAGGTCCTTGGCCAAAAGCACCCGGAAGCGGTGAGCCTCCAGGAGGTAGAGGAGGAGCCTCCGCACCACCCCGCTTTCCGCCAGGACCACCACCAAGGGGTCCTCCAGGAGGAGGGTGGAGGGGCGGAGGAGGCCCCGGGCCTTCATCTCGTGGAGGAGGTGGTAGACCTCCTCCTCGGGAAGGCCCGACATCAGGGCCACGCTCCGGGCCCGCCGGACCCCGTCTAAAAGCTCCAGGACCGTCCAGGCCTCCGGGGGGAGGGGGTGGCGGGTAGGGTCCTCCGCCAGGTGCAGGACCTCGTCCGGACCCACCTGGCCCCGCCGCCACTCGTCCAGCCTGCGGGCGGCTTCCATGAGGGCCCAGCCCGTGTCCAGGGTCTGGGGGAGGGCCACCTGGCTTCCCTCCACCAGGGGCTCGGCCAGGACCTCCCCCTCCTTTTCCCCCAGGAGGGTGGCGAGGGCCTCGAGGACCTGGGCCTGAAGGGCTTCTTTAAGCTCCTCCTCCCCGATGAGGCCGAGCTCCAGGGCCAAAGCCCCCAGGGGGGTGCCGGGGTTCTCTCGTCCCTGGCGCTCCACCAGCTCCTGCACCTCCTCCAGGCTCAGGTGGCCCAGGCGCACCAGGTACTCCCCCAGGTGGGGGCCAGGCTCGGTGCGGGCGTAGAGGATGCGCCCCGAAAGGAGGTGCACCCGGCCGTAGACCCTGCCCTGGAAGCTCACCACCGCGCTTTTGCGATTGGCCTCCAGGGCCTTCAGGAGCTCGGCCAGGTCCAGCTCCTCCAGGGTGGCCCGGATCATAGGAGGGGTTCCAAGGGAAGGGGAAGGCCCAGGTGGCGGTAGGCCAGCTCCGTGGCCACCCGGCCCCTGGGGGTGCGCTTTAGGAGGCCTTGCTGGATGAGGTAGGGCTCGTAAACCTCCTCCAGGGTGCCCGGGTCCTCGGAGAGGGCGGTGGCCAGGGTGCCCAGGCCCACCGGCCCCCCGCCGAAGCGGAAGATGAGGACCTCCAGGATCTCCCGGTCCCGCCGTTCCAGGCCCAGCTCGTCCAGGCCCAGGGCCTCCAGGGCCTCCCTGGCCCGCCCTTCCCCGATCTCCTCATCCCCCGCCACCTGGGCGAAGTCCCGCACCCGGCGGAAAAGCCGCTTGGCGATGCGCATGGTGCCCCGGCTCCTTCGGGCGATCTCCCGGGCGGCCTCCTCGGTGATGCCCACCCCTAGGAGCCGGGCGTCCCGCTTTATGCCTTCGGCCAGTTCCTCCACGGAGTAATAGTCCAGGTGCTCCACGATGCCGAAGCGGCTTCTCAAGGGCGCGGTGATGAGGCCAGGGCGGGTGGTGGCCCCGATGAGGGTGAAGCGGGGGAGCTCCAGACGGATGGTCCTGGCCGCCGGCCCCTGGCCCACCACGATGTCCATGGCGAAGTCTCCATGGCCGGGTAGAGGTGCTCCTCCGCCTGGCGGCTTAGGCGGTGGATCTCGTCGATGAAAAGGATGTCCCCCTCCTCCAGGGAGTTGGCCAGGATGGCCGCCAGGTCCCCGGGCTTCTCTATGGCCGGCCCGGAGGTGACCCGGAGGTTTACCCCGAGCTCGTGGGCGATGACGTGGGCCAGGGTGGTCTTGCCGAGGCCTGGGGGGCCAAAGAGGAGGAGGTGCTCCAAGGGCTCGCCCCGGGCCTTGGCGGCCTCGAGGTAGACCCGGAGCTTGTTCTTCAGGCGCTCCTGGCCGATGTACTCGTCTAGCCTCTTGGGCCTTAAGGCGAGGTCCGGGGTCACGTCCACGCCCTTTCATGATAGCCTTTTCCCGTGCGGAGGACGGTCAAAGACTTCCGTGAGGCCAAGGGGAAGCGGCTCGTCTACCTCACCGCCTACGACTACCCCACGGCGCGCCTGGCCGAGGCGGCCGGGGTGGATGCCCTTCTGGTGGGGGACTCCCTGGGGATGGTGGTCCTGGGCTACCCCTCCACGGTGCCCGTGACCCTGGAGGAGATCCTCCACCACACCAAGGCCGCGCGGCGGGGGCCCCCGAAACCTTCTTGGTGGCCGACCTGCCCTACCTTTCCTACGCCACCCTGGACCGGGCGCTTGCGGCTTCCGAGCGTCTTCTTAAGGAAGGCGGGGCGGACGCGGTGAAGCTGGAGGGGGCGAGGAGGTGGCGGAGATCGTCCGGGGCCTGGTGCGGGCGGGGGTGCCGGTTTTGGGCCACGTGGGCCTTACCCCCCAGACGGCAAGCCAGCTCGGGGGCTACAAGCTCCAAGGCAGACGACCGGAGGAGGCGGAGCGCATCCTCAAGGGGGCCTTGGCCCTGGAGGAGGCCGGGGCCTACGGGGTGGTGCTGGAGATGGTCCCCGCCCTCTTGGCCAAGGAGATCACCGAGAGGCTTTCCGTCCACACCGTGGGGATCGGGGCCGGGCCCCACACCGACGCCCAGGTCCTGGTCTTCCACGACGTGGTGGGGCTTTACGGGGAGTTCAAGCCCCGCTTCGTCAAGCGCTACCTGGAAGGGGAAAGGCTTCTAAAGGAGGCCCTGGCCCGTTACGCTGAGGAGGTGCGGCAAGGGGTCTTCCCGGGCCCGGAGCACAGCTTTTGAGTACCCCGAAAAAGGCCCCTGGGGGTTTCCCTTGACAGTTTAGTGAGAATGCATCATCATTTTTGTGATGACCGCCTTGGAGATCCGCCGTCTTTCCGTGCGCTTTGGGGAGTTTTGGGCCCTGGAGGAGGTCCAGCTCTCCGTGCCCGAAGGGGCCTTCGTGGCCATCGTGGGGCCCAACGGGGCGGGGAAGAGCACCCTCTTGAAGGCCGTGCTGGGCCTGGTGCCCTACCGGGGGGAGGTGCGGGTCTACGGCCTTCCCCCGGAGCGGGCCGACCCCCTTTGGTTCGGCTACGTGCCCCAGATCAAGACCTTTGACCGCTCCTTCCCCGCCTTGGCCCTGGAGCTGGTGGCCACGGGGCTGAGGCGGCGCTGGCCCTTCCGCCTGGGGAAGGGCGAGCGGGAGAG
>BBBN01000180.1 GCA_001311585.1 Thermus sp. JCM 17653 | reverse complement strand
AAGGCATTCGTCGTATTCCGCCCTCTTACTTCAAATACGGCCCGGACGGGCAACCTTTGCCTCAGCCTGCTAAATAGCCTCAATAAAGGCCAGGGGTGGCCTCGAGAGCCGCCCTTGGCTTGACTATTGGGTACACTTGGTACATCCTGTATACAGGATGCAGACTCTGCTTCTCGCCGCCCCAACCAGGTGCGCGAGGCGGTCTACCGCCACCTCAAGGACCTCTTGCTGTTGGGCCGCTTCGCCCCGGGGGAAAGGCTTTCCGAGCCCCTTTTGGCCCAGGAGCTCGGCGTTTCCCGCACCCCCGTGCGGGAGGCCCTGATGCGCCTCGCCGAGGAGGGCCTGGTGGAGCTCGTCCCGGGAAAGGGGGCGAGGGTCCGGGTCTTCGCCCCGGAGGAGGTGGAGGAGGTCTACGGGGTGCGGGCCCTCCTGGAGGGGGAGGCGGCGCGGGAAGCGGCCCTAAGGGCCACCCCGTGGGAGCTCGCCGAGCTTGAGCGCCTCCTTCGGGCCATAGACGAGGCCCCCAAGGAGGACTACCGCGAGCAGATGCGCCGCGACCTGGAGTTCCACCGCGCCTGGTGCGGCTATCCGGGAACCGGACGCTTTACCGCCTCTACGAGGACCTCCTCGCCACCCTGGCCCTGGCCCGAAGCGCCCTCCCCACCCTTTCCCAGGACGAGGCCACCCGGCGGGAGCACCGGGCGATCCTCGAGGCCCTCTCCCACAAGGACCCCGAGGGGGCGAGGCGGGCGGTGGAGGCCCACGTCTACCGCTTCCGCGACCTGGTGGTGGGGCGGCTGAAAGGAGGGGTATGAACCTAGACCTGGCCTACCGGTCCTTTGTCCTGGAGGTGGCGGGGAACCCGCAGGTGGAGCGCCTTATCCGGACCCGAGCCCGGGGCCTGGTGCGGCGCTACGTGGCGGGGGAGACCCTGGAGGAGGCCTTGAGGGCAGCGGAATCCTTGGAGAAGGAGGGCATCCACGCCATCCTGGACCTCTTGGGCGAGATGGTGCGCACCGAGGAGGAGGCCCGGGGCTTCCAGAGAGGGCTCCTTGAGCTCGTCTGGGCTCTGGCGGAGAAGCCCTGGCCCAGGTACGTCTCCTTGAAGCTCACCCAGCTCGGCCTGGACCTCTCCGAAGCCCTCGCCCTTTCCCTTTTGCGCGAGGTCCTTAGGGAGGCGGAGCCCCGGGGGGTCTTCGTGCGCCTGGACATGGAGGACTCTCCCCGGGTGGAGGCCACCTTACGCATCTACAAAGCCCTCCGGGAGGAGGGCTTCTCCCAGGTGGGGATCGTCCTGCAAAGCTACCTCTACCGCACGGAGAAGGACCTTCTGGACCTCCTGCCCTACCGGCCCAACCTCCGCCTGGTGAAGGGGGCCTACCGGGAACCCCAGGAGGTGGCCTTCCAGGACAAGCGCCTCATCGACGCCGAGTACCTGCACCTGGGGAAGCTGGCCCTGAGGGAAGGGCTTTACGTGGCCTTCGCCACCCACGATCCCCGGATGATCCGGGAGGTCCGGCGCTACACCGAGGCCATGGGGATCCCCAGGGAGCGCTTTGAGTTCCAGTTCCTTTACGGGGTACGCCCCGAGGAGCAGAAGCGGCTTGCGCAGGAGGGGTATGTGGTGCGGGCCTACGTGCCCTACGGTACCCACTGGTACCCCTACCTCACCCGCCGCATCGCCGAGCGCCCCGAGAACCTCTTCTTGGTGCTGAGAAGCCTCTTGGGAGGCTAGGAGGAGACCATGACGGTAGAACCTTTCCGCAACCAGCCGGTGGAGACCTTTAAGGACGAGGGAGCCAAGCGGGAGATGAAGGAGGCCTTGAGGCGCGTCCGGGCCGAGTTCGGCCGGCACTGGCCCTTGTACCTGGGGGGCGAGTGGGTGGACACCCGGGAGAGGATCCTTTCCCTGAACCCCTCGGCCCCTAGCCAAGTGGTGGGCAGCGTGGCCAAGGCGGGAAGGGAGGAGGCCGAGGCCGCCCTCGAGGCCGCCTGGAAGGCCTTCGGGACCTGGAAGGACTGGCCCCAGGAGGACCGGAGCCGCCTCCTTCTCAAGGCCGCCGCCTCATGAAGAGGAGGCGGCGGGAGCTGGAGGCCACCTTGGTCTACGAGATCGGCAAGAACTGGGTGGAGGCCAGCGCCGAGGTGGCGGAGGCCATCGACTTTCTGGAGTACTACGCCCGCCAGGCCCTCAAGTACAAGTACCCCTCGGTGGAGGTGGTGCCTTACCCCGGCGAGGACAACGAGAGCTTCTACATCCCCCTGGGGGCCGGGGTGGTCATCGCCCCTTGGAACTTTCCCATCGCCATCTTCACCGGCATGATCGCCGGGCCGGTGGTGGTGGGGAACACCGTGGTGGCCAAGCCCGCCGAGGACACGGTGGTCATCGCCGCCAAGGTCTTCGAGATCTTCCACGAGGCGGGCTTCCCCCCGGGGGTGGTGAACCTCCTGCCCGGGGAGGGGAAAGAGGTGGGGGCCTACCTGGTGGAGCACCCCAAGACCCGGTTCATCAACTTCACGGGGAGCCTCGAGGTGGGCCTTTGGATCCACCAGGCGGCCTCCCGGCTGGCCCCGGGGCAGCGGTGGCTTAAGCGGGTCTTTTTGGAGCTCGGGGGCAAGGACGCCATCCTCGTGGACGAGACCGCCGACCTGGAGGCCGCCGCCGAAGGCATCCTCGTCTCCGCCTACGGCTTCCAGGGGCAGAAGTGCTCGGCGGCAAGCCGTCTCATCGTCACCGAGAAGGCCTTTGAGCCCCTGATGGAAAGGGTCCTCAAGGGGGCGGAGAGGCTTTCGGTGGGGCCGGCCGAGGAGAACCCCGACCTGGGCCCCGTGGCCTCCAAGGCCCAGGAGGAGAAGATCCTCTCCTACATTGAGATCGGCAAGGGGGAAGGGCAGCTGGTCCTCGGGGGGCAGCGCCTCGAGGGGGAGGGGTACTTCATCGCCCCCACCGTCTTCACCGAGGTACCTCCCAAGCCAGGATCGCCCAGGAGGAGATCTTCGGCCCGGTGCTTTCGGTGATCCGGGTGAAGGACTTCGCCGAGGGGCTGGAGGTGGCCAACGACACCGTCTACGGCCTCACGGGCGGGGTCTACTCCAGGAAGCGGGAGCACCTGGAGCGGGCCAGGCGGGAGTTCCACGTGGGCAACCTCTACTTCAACCGCAAGATCACCGGGGCCCTGGTGGGGGTGCAGCCCTTTGGCGGCTTCAACCTCTCGGGCACGGACACCAAGGCGGGGGGGCCCGACTACCTCCTCCACTTCCTGCAGATGAAGACCGTGGCCGAGCGCTTCTAAGTGCCCCTGCTGGCTTGGGGCCAGCATGGGGGCCCCGGTACCACGCCTTGGCTTGGGCGAAGAGCTCCCGCCAAAGGGGTATAGACCGGAAGCCTCCCTTGGGCTATTCTGGAAGCATGCGCCTTGCCTCCCTCCTCTGGTGGCCCGGCTAGGCCCCGGGAGGGAGGCGGCCTTTCCCCCGGGGTGTACGCCCCGGGGGTTTCTTTAGGGGGTGGCATGGAGACTATAAGACCCTTTCGCAAGACCCTCCTGGCGGACCTGGAGACCCCGGTGACCGCTTACTTGAAGCTTTCGGAAAAGGCTCCGGTGAGCTTCCTCTTGGAGTCGGTGGAGCGGGGCCGGCAAAGCCGCTTCTCCATCGTGGGGGTGGGGGCGCGGCGCACCTTCCGCCTGAAGGACGGGGTCTTCACGGTGAACGGGGAGCGGGTGGAAACCCAGGACCTTGCGCGCCCTCTACGAGCGGGTCTACGCTCCCCTGGAGCGCCACCCCGACCTCCCCCCCTTCTTCGGCGGGGTGGTGGGCTACGCCGCCTACGACCTCATCCGCTACTACGAAAGGCTTCCGAGCCTCAAGCCCGACGACCTCGGCCTCCCCGACCTCCTCTTCGTGGAGCCCGAGGTGGTGGCGGTCTTTGACCACCTCAAAAACCTCCTCCACCTCGTGGCCCCGGGGAAGGACCCCGAGGAGGCGGAGGCCCGCCTTTTCTGGGCGGAAAGGAGGCTCAAGGGACCCTTGCCCGGGGTGCCGGGGGAGCGGGCGGG
>BBBN01000179.1 GCA_001311585.1 Thermus sp. JCM 17653 | reverse complement strand
CCCCAGGGTAGAGGGCCTCCCCCGCGAGGGCCCCCGCCTTCAGGGGCTTGGGGGCTTGGGCCACGGCCAAGGCCAGGAAGGGAAGGAAGGGCCAAAGCCTCATAGCTCCTCCAGGGCCCTCTTCAAGGCCTGCTTCTTGTCTTCTTCCTTCTTCTGGTAGGCCCTCTTTCCCCGGGCGAGGCCCAGCAGCACCTTGGCGTAGCCCCGCTCGTTGAAATAAATCTTCAGGGGGACCAGGGTGAGGCCTTTCTGCTCCACCTTGCCCCGGAGCTTGTTGAGCTCGTGGCGGTGGAGGAGGAGCTTGCGCTTGCGGCGGGGGTCCACGTTGGTGTAGGAGCCCTTCTCGTAGGGGGCGATATAGAGGTTTTCCAGGTAAAGCTCCCCGTTCTCAAACCTGGCGAAGCTTCCCGTGAAGTCCACCTTCCCCGCCCGCAGGACTTCACCTCGGTGCCCTTGAGGGCGATCCCCGCCTCGTAGGTTTCCAGGATCTCGTAGTCGTGCCGCGCGCGGCGGTTCTCCAGCACGGGGGCCATCTTACCACCCCATGCGGGCCCAAGCCCGCATGGGGGCCCCGGTGTTACCAAAGCCGGTAGAGGTCTTCCCGGCGGTGCCGGAGGAGGGGGTACTTCTTGCGGTAGGCCTCGAGGAAACCCCAGTCGGGCTCGGCGACGAGAAGGCCTTCCGCCTCCCTCCGCGCCAAGACCCGCCCGTCGGGGCCCACGAAGAGGCTCGGGCTTCCCGTGTCCGCGCGGCTTGCCAGGAAGAGGTAGGCCTGGTTCTCCGCCGCCCGGGCCCGGGCCAGGACCTCCAGGAGCCCGGCGTACGCTCCGGGCCAAGCGGCCCCCACGAGAAACCCCTGGACCCCCTTCAGGCGTAGGCCCGGAAGAGCTCGGGGAAGTCCAGGTCGTAGCAGAGGGCGAGGCCGAAGGCGCGGCCTTGCCAGGGGAGGAGGACGGGCCTTTCCCCGGGGCGAAGGCCCTCGTCCCCCTCCTCCCCCTCCGCCCGGTAGAGGTGGAGCTTGGCGTAGGCGGGGCCTTGGGGAAAAACCCGGAGGCGGTTTTGCTCCTCCTCCAGGTACCCCGCCACAAGGAGGAGGCCCGCCTCCTTCGCGAGGTCTCCTAGGGCCCGGGAAAGCCCGGGCGCTTCCCGCTTCCCCAAAAGGAGCTCGGGCAGGAGCAAAAGCCCCGCCCCCCGCTCCCGGGCCTCTTGGGCCAGGGGGCGGAGGGCCCTAAGGAGTTCCTCGAGGCTTTCCCGCTTGCCCAGGTGGGCCAGGGCGAGGCGCATCTACCTTTGGCCCAGGAAGCGCCAGGCGCTGGGGAGGAGGAGGGCGGCGAGAACCGCCTTCACCAGGTCCCCGGGAACGAAGGGGAAGAGCCCCATGGCCAAGAGGGCGGAAACGCCCCCGAACTTCCCCGCGCCCATGAGCCAGGCGGCGAGCCAGGGAAGCCCCACCAGGTAGAGGAGGGCGTTCCCCAGGAGCATGGCGAGGAGGGTGCCGAAAAAGCTCCGGTCCAGGCGGAAGCGCTCCACCAAAAGCCCCACCAGCCCCGCCGCCAGGGGGAAGGCCAGGAGGAACCCGCCGGTGGGGCCGAGGATCTTGGCGATCCCGCCCGTCCCCCCGGCGAAGACGGGGAGGCCCATGGCCCCCTCCAGGAGGTAGGTGAGGAGGGCGAGGAAGCCCAGGCGGCTTCCCAGGGCCGCCCCCACCAGGAGGACGCCCAGGGTCTGCCCGGTGATGGGCACCGGGGTGAAGGGGAGGGGGAGGGCGATCTGGGCGGTGAGGGCCACCAGGAGCTCCCCGCCAGGATCAGGCCAGGTTGCGGGCCAGGGTAGGCTTGGGCCAAAGGGCTTCGACAAGGGTGGTTGCCTTCATAGGTGCCTCCAGAGGACCGCCTCCGGGCGGTCGTAAACCAAAATGCCCCAAAAGGGTTTACGTGTCAACCCCGAAGGGAAGGATAGCCAAAACTTATGGAAAAGGCCCTATACTGGGCTCAAAGCCTCCCTCCCCCACCGAGGGGCCCAAGGAGGCGAGGAGGCAAGCTATGAAGGTAGGCATCAACGGATTCGGCAGGATCGGCCGCCAGGTGTTCCGCATTCTCCACGGGCGGGGCGTGGAGGTAGCCCTGGTCAACGACCTCACCGACAACAAGACCCTGGCCCACCTCCTGAAGTACGACTCCGTCTACGGCCGCTTCCCCGGGGAGGTGGGCTACGACGAAGCCTACCTCTACGTGGACGGGAAGGCCGTCCGGGCCACGGCCCACAAGGACCCCCGGGAGATCCCCTGGAAGGAAGCGGGGGTGGGGGTGGTGGTGGAGTCCGACGGGGGTCTTCACCGACGCGAGAAGGCCCGGGCCCACCTCGAGGCCGGGGCCAGGAAGGTGATCGTCACCGCCCCCGCCAAGGGGGAGGACCTCACCGTGGTCCTGGGGGTGAACGAGAAGGACTACGACCCGGCCAAGCACCACGTGATCTCCAACGCCAGCTGCACCACCAACTCCCTCGCCCCCGTGATGAAGGTCCTGGAGGAGGCCTTTGGCGTGGAGAAGGCCCTCATGACCACCGTGCACTCCTACACCAACGACCAGCGCCTCCTGGACCTCCCCCACAAGGACCTGCGCCGGGCGCGGGCGGCGGCCATCAACATCGTCCCCACCACCACCGGGGCGGCCAAGGCCACCGCTTTGGTCCTCCCCTCCCTCAAGGGGCGGTTTGACGGGATGGCCCTCCGGGTACCCACCCCCACGGGGAGCCTTTCCGACATCACCGCCCTCCTCAAGCGGGAGGTGACCGCCGAGGAGGTGAACGCCGCCCTCAAGGCCGCGGCGGAGGGCCCCCTGAAGGGCATCCTGGCCTACACCGAGGAGGAGATCGTCCTCCAGGACATCGTCATGGACCCCCACTCCTCCATCGTGGACGGGAAGCTTACCAAGGCCATCGGCAACCTGGTGAAGGTCTTCGCCTGGTACGACAACGAGTGGGGCTACGCCAACCGGGTGGCCGACCTGGTGGAGCTCGTCCTGAAGAAGGGGGTTTAGATGCGCACCCTCAAGGACCTGGACCCCAGGGGGAAAAGGGTCCTGGTGCGGGTGGACTTTAACGTCCCCATCCAAGAGGGTAAGGTCCAGGACGAGACCCGCATCCTGGAAAGCCTCCCCACCCTTCGCTACCTCCTGGAAGGGGGCGCCTCCTTGGTCCTCCTCTCCCACCTGGGCCGCCCCAAGGGTCCCGACCCCAAATACTCCCTGGCCCCCGTGGGGGAGGCCCTAAAGCGCCACCTCCCAGGGGCCCGCTTCGCCCCCTTCCCTCCGGGCTCGGAGGAGGCCCTTAGGGAGCGGAGGGGCTAAGGCCCGGGGAGGTTCTCCTCTTGGAGAACGTCCGCTTTGAGCCGGGGGAGGAGAAGAACGACCCCGAGCTTTCCGCCCGCTACGCCAGACTGGGAGAGGCCTTCGTCCTGGACGCCTTCGGGAGCGCCCACCGGGCCCACGCCAGCGTGGTGGGGGTGGCGAGGCTCCTTCCCGCCTACGCTGGCTTCCTCATGGAGAAGGAAGTGCGGGCCCTCTCCCGCCTCCTCCAGGACCCCGAGCGCCCCTACGCCGTGGTCTTGGGCGGGGCCAAGGTCTCCGACAAGATCGGGGTCATAGAAAGCCTCCTTCCCCGCATAGACCGCCTCCTCATCGGGGGGGCCATGGCCTTCACCTTCCTCAAGGCCCTGGGGGGCGAGGTGGGGAGGAGCCTCCTGGAGGAGGACCGGCTGGACCTGGCCAAAGACCTCTTGGGGCGGGCGGAGGCCTTGGGCGTGCGGGTGTTCCTCCCCGAGGACGTGGTGGCGGCGGAGCGCATAGAGCCCGGCGTAGAGACCCGGGTCTTCCCCGCCAGGGCCATCCCCATCCCCTACATGGGCCTGGACATCGGGCCCAAGACCCAAGCGGCCTTCGCCGAGGCCCTAAAGGGCGTGCGCACCGCCTTCTGGAACGGCCCCATGGGGGTGTTTGAGGTGCCGCCCTTTGACCAGGGGACCCTGGCCGTGGGCCGGGCCCTGGCCGGCTGGAAGGGGCCTTCAC
>BBBN01000178.1 GCA_001311585.1 Thermus sp. JCM 17653 | reverse complement strand
GGCGGGGGCAGGCCCTGCGCCTGTGGCCGGCGGGGGTGTTTGGAAACCGAGCTGGGGCTGGATAACCTCCTGGCCCACCACCGGGCCCTGGGAGGAAGGGCGGAGGACCTAGAGGCCCTCCTCCACCTGGCCCGAGGAGGGGACTCCCTCGCCCTAAGGGCCCTCGCTCACCTGGGCGAGGCCCTGGGCCGCTTCCTGGCCAACCTGGCCGTGGCCTACGATCGGCGCGGGTGGTAGTGGGGGGAAAGGTGGCGGAGTTCTTCCCTTTTCTGGAGGATTCCCTTAGGCGGGCCCTCGAGGCCCACGCCTTCTTGGAAGCCCACCGGGGCCTTCCCGTGCAGCCCTCGGTCTACGGGCACCTGGCCCCAGCGGTGGGCGGCGCCAGCCTTTTTCTGGCGCGGTTTTTTTGAGCTGGGCGGCCTGTGGGCGGAAGGCCCACGTCGCAATGGAGGTAGGTATGAGGAAGTGGCTTTTGGCGATCGGCGTGGCTTGGGGCTTAGCGCCCTGGCCCAGACGGGCAAGCTGGAGATCTTCTCCTGGTGGGCGGGCGACGAAGGTCCCGCCCTGGAGGCCCTCATCCGGCTTTACAAGCAGAAGTACCCGGGCGTGGAGGTCATCAACGCCACCGTGACCGGCGGAGCGGGGGTCAACGCCAAGGCGGTGCTCAAGACCCGCATGCTGGGGGGCGACCCCCCGGACACCTTCCAGGTGCACGCTGGGATGGAGCTCATCGGCACCTGGGTGGTGGCGGACCGCATGGAGGACCTGACCTCCCTCTTCCGCCAGGAAGGCTGGCTCCAGGCCTTCCCCAAGGGGCTCATTGACCTGATCTCCTACAAAGGAGGCATCTGGAGCGTCCCGGTCAACATCCACCGCTCCAACGTCATGTGGTACATCCCCGCCAACCTGCAGCGGTGGGGGGTGACCCCGCCCAAGACCTGGGCGGAGTTCCTGGCCGCCTGCCAGACCCTCAGACAGAAGGGCCTCCAGGCTCCCTTGGCCCTAGGGGAGAACTGGACCCAGCAGCACCTCTGGGAGAGCGTGGCCCTGGCCACCTTGGGAGCGCAAGGCTGGAACGACCTCTGGAGCGGCAAGCTGAAGTTCACCGACCCCAAGGCGGTGGCGGTCTGGGATACCTTCGGGAAGGTCCTGGACTGCGCCAATAAGGACGCCGCCGGCCTTTCCTGGCAGCAGGCCGTGGACCGGGTGGTGCAGGGACAGGCGGCCCTCAACATCATGGGCGACTGGGCCGCCGGGTACATGGCCACCACCCTGAAGCTTCGCCCGGGCACCGACTTCGCCTGGGCGCCTTCCCCGGGAACCTCCGGGATCTTCATGATGCTCTCCGACTCCTTCGGCCTGCCCAAGGGAGCGAAGAACCGCCAGAACGCCCTCAACTGGCTGAGGCTCGTGGGCTCCAAGGAGGGGCAGGACACCTTCAATCCCCTCAAGGCTCCATCGCCGCCCGGCTGGACTCCGACCCCGCGAAGTACAACGCCTACGGCCAGTCCGCCATGAGGGACTGGAAGTCCAACCGCATCGTGGGTTCCTTGGTCCACGGGGCCGTGCGCCCGAGAGCTTCATGAGCCAGTTCGGCACCGTGATGGAGATCTTCCTGCAGAGCAAGAACGCCCAAGCGGCGGCCAACGCCGCCCAGGCCATCGCCAGCCAGGTGGGCTTAGGCCGTTAAGGGCTGGAAACCCGTAGGGGCCTAGAGCCCCTGCGGGTTTTTCCCTGGAGGCAACGTGCGCGACCGGATCACGGCCTTTCTGGTCCTCCTCCCCTCCTTGGTGGCGGTGGGCATCTTCGTCTACGGCTTCATCGGGCAGAACCTTTGGGCCTCCCTCACCGACTGGGGGCGAAACCCCGCCCAGGCCCTGGCCCTAAGGCCCGAACTCAAGTTCGTGGGTCTGGAGAACTACCGCGAGCTTTTCACGGGTTTCGTGGACGCCCGCTTCCGCCAGAGCGTGGTGAACCTGATCTTCTTCACCTTCTTCTTCATGGCGGGAAGCTTGGGGCTTGGGCTCCTTTTGGCTCTGGCCCTGGACCGAAACCCTAAAGGGGAGGGGTTTTTTTTCGCACCGTCTTCCTCTTTCCCATGGCCCTCTCCTTCGTGGTCACGGGGACCATCTGGCGCTGGCTTCTGCAACCCCAAGGAGGGGTGAACGTTCTCCCCACCCTCTTCGGCCTGCCGCCCCTCTCCTTCCCCTGGCTCACCACCCGGGCGCAGACGCTGGTGTTTGACTGGAACCAGCTTCCCTTCTACACGGCCCTCGTGGTGGGGCTTGTCCTCCTTTACCTGGCCTGGAGCGCTCTTCGTGAGGGGGAAAGGAGGCGCCTTCTTTGGAGCCTGGCCTCGGCGGGGGTTCTCCTCCTTTGGGCCTTTACCTTGGGCCGGGGACTCAAGCTCCTCCCTTATCCTGAGACCCACGGCTTCAGCCTGGCCCTGGTGGGGGTCATCCTGGCGGCGGTCTGGCAGATGTCAGGGTACACCATGGCCCTCTACCTAGCGGGCCTCCGGGGAATCCCCGTGGAGGTCCTCGAGGCCGCCCGGGTGGACGGGGCCAGCGAGTGGCAGCTTTTCCGGCGGGTGGTCTTCCCCATGCTCGCCCCCATCACCCTTTCGGCCATGATTGTCTTGGGGCACATCGCCCTTAAAATCTTTGACCTCATCTTCGCCATGGCCGGCCTGGACTACGCCCCCACCGACGTCCCCGCCATCTACATGTACCTCCTGGCCTTCCGGGGCAATCAGTTCGCCAAGGGAGCGGCCATAGGCATCCTCCTCCTCCTCTTGGTGGCGTTGGTGGTCGTTCCCTATCTGGCGAGCCAGCTCAGGAAGGAGGTGAGGCGGTGATGGGCCGGGCGCTCCTATACGCCTTCCTTCTCCTGGCCACCGCCTTCTTCCTTCTCCCGGTGTACCTGGTGGTCCTCACCGCCCTCAAGGAGCCCGCCAAGATCACCCTGGACACGGTCTGGCGCTGGCCTGACCCGGTGTACTGGGAGAGCTTTCGCATCGCCTGGGAAGCTTTTCGCTCCAAGTTTCAAAACAGCCTGGTCCTGGCCCTCTCCGCCACCCTTCTCTCCGCCCTGGTAGGGGCTCAACGGGTACGTGTTGGCCAAGTGGCCCTTTAGGGGGTCCAATCTCCTCTTTGCCCTGATGCTCTTCGGCATGTTCATCCCCTACCAAAGCATCCTCATCCCCCTCTTCCAGTTCGTGAAGAGCATCGGGCTTTACGGGACGCTCCTTGGCCTCATCCTGGTGCACGTGGTCTACGGCATCCCCATCGTCACCTTGATTTTCAAAAACTACTACAGTGAAATTCCCGATGAGCTGGTGGAGGCGGCCCGTATAGACGGCGCCGGCTTCTTTGGGGTGTTCCGCCACGTGATCCTGCCCCTCTCCGCCCCGGCTTTCGTGGTGGTGGCCATCTGGCAGTTCACCCAGATCTGGAACGAGTTCCTCTTCGCTGTGACCCTCACCCGTCCCGAGAGCCAGCCCATTACCGTGGCTTTGGCCCAGCTGGCCGGAGGGGAGGCGGTGAAGTGGAACCTGCCCATGGCGGGAGCCATCCTGGCGGCCCTGCCCACCCTCCTCGTCTACATCTTCCTGGGCCGCTACTTCCTCCGGGGGCTCCTGGCAGGATCGGTGAAGGGGTAGAGTAGACTGGGCCCATGCGCGCCTGGATCCAAGAACGCCTGGGAGGCCCCTTGGCCCTGAGGGAGGTCCCCGAGCCTACCCCAGGCCCCGGGGAGGTCCTGGTGCAGGTGGAGGCGGTGGGCCTCAACTTCGCCGACCACCTGATGCGCCTGGGAGGGTACCTAACCCGGGTGCACCCGCCCTTCACCCCGGGGATGGAGCTGGTGGGCCAGGTGGCGGGGAAGCGGTACGCCGCCCTTCTTCCCCACGGGGCCCTGGCGGAGAAGGTGGCCCTGCCCCAGGAGCACCTCCTCCCCGTGCCGGAAAGCCTAAGCCCAGAGGAGGCGGCCGCCTACCCCGTCTCCTTCCTCACCGCCTACCTGGCCCTGCGGCAGGCCCGGGCCAGGCCGGGGGAGTGGGTTTTGG
>BBBN01000177.1 GCA_001311585.1 Thermus sp. JCM 17653 | reverse complement strand
CTCCAGGGTCTCGCCCCGGAAGGGCCGCCTGCCCGTGAGGAGCTCGTAGGCCATCACCCCGAAGCTGTAGCGTCGCTCTTGGGGCTGGGGGAGGCGCCCAGAAAGAGCTCGGGGGCCAGGTAGTGGGGGCTGCCGGCGAACTCCTGGGTCCGGTCCTCCGGGGTCCTCACGGTGCCGAGGTCCCCCAGCTTGTAAACCCCCTCCCCCACGAACACGTTGGAGGCTTCACGTCCTGGTGCACCAGGCCCCGGCGGTGCAGAAAGAGGAGGGCTTCCCCCACTTCCACCAGGGCCTTCACCGCCTCCTCCCGCGGGAGGGGGGCTTTGAGGAGGCGGTCCTCCAGGGTGCCCTCGGGGAGGTACTCCAGGGCCAAAAAGGCCTCCTCCCCAAAGGGCACGCCCGCCAGCCCCCGCACCAGGTGGGGGTGCCGGAGGGAAAGGGAGAAGGAGACCTCCCGGGCGAAGCGCTCCGAAAGCCTCGAGTCCCGGCGCACCTCCTTGCGGGGGAGCTTCAGGGCCACGGCCTCCCCGGAGGGGATTCGGGCCAGGTAGACCTGGGCGGTCTGCCCGAGGCCCAAAAGCATCTCCAGGCGGAAGTCCTTGCGCCTCAGGCTAGTCAAGGACCAGCACCTCTCCGGGCCTCAGGGCGTGGCCCTCCACGCCCTTTTCCCCCGCCCTCTTGGCGAAGGCTTCCCCGTCTTGCCGGATGGGGGGGAAGGTGTTGTAGTGGATGGGCACCACCTTCTTGGGCTTGAGGAGCTCCAGGGCCTTCAGGGCGTCCTCGGGGCCCATGGTGAAGTGGTCGCCGATGGGGAGGAGGGCGAGGTCCAGCCCCATCTCCCCGATGAGGCGCATGTCGGAGAAGAGGGCGGTGTCCCCAGCGTGGTAGATGCGCTTGCCCCCAAGCTCCACCACCACGCCCATGGGCATGCCGCCGTAGGTGCCGTCGGGGAAGCTGGAGGAGTGCCAGGCGGGGGTCCACTTGAGCCAGCCCCCCTCAAAGCGGTAGGTGCCCCCCAGGTTCATGGGGACGCTCTTGGCCCCGTGCTTCTCGGCGTAGGTGGCGATCTCAAAGGTGGAGACCACCACCCCCCCCTTCTTGGAGAGGGCCACGGCGTCCCCGAAATGGTCCCCGTGGGCGTGGGTCACCAGGATGAGGTCGGCCTGGACCGCTTCCACCCCCAAGGCGGCCGTGGGGTTTCCGGTGAGGAAGGGGTCTATGACGACCCGGGTCTTGCCGTGGGTGAGCAGGACCGCCGAGTGGCCCAGATAGCGTACCTCCACCATACCTGCCTCCTTGGCTGCCACTATACCCCGAGGCCGGCCTTCTGGGAAAGGGTCTTTTCCAGCTTCAGGGCGAAGATGGCCTCCACCAGGCGGAGGAAGGCCCGTTCCCCCCAGGTCTTGCCTTCGGGCAGGGCCAGCTCCACCTCCAAGACCAAGAGAAGGTCGTTCCCTTGGGACCTGGCCTCCCCCGAGACCCGGAGGGAAGGGGGGGGAAGGGGAAGGGGCCTGAGCCTTTGGCCCTCGAGGCGGCTTCGGAAGGGCAGCACCAGCTCGCCCAAGGCCGGGTTCTCCTGGCGGAGAAGGCCCCGAAGGCCGCCTTCTTCCCAGGAAAGCTCCAGGGGAAGCCCCTGGGGAAGGTGGCCGTTGAGGTGGAGCTGGAGCCGCACCTTCATCCTTCCACCCACTCCACCCGCACGCGGCCTTCTTGGGCCAGGCGGGCCACCTCCTGGTCGGGGAGGTTGATGAGCCGGGGAAGCTCCCGAAAACGGGGCGTGGCCGAGGCTAGCCCCACCCGCACCACCAGCACCTCCTCCTCCTCCGCTCGGCCGATGCGCCAGACCAGGTGCTGGCCCAGGCTTCCAAGAGATCCTTCTCCACGCCCTTAGTCTACCCCCGGGAGGGGGATCAGAGCACTTCCAGGAGGGCGAACTTCAGGTAGTGGGTTTCCGGGTGGTTGAGGAGGACGGGGTGGTCAAAGGGCTGGCCCCGTTTTTCCAGGACCCGGAGGGTGCGGCGGGCGTCCTGGGCCGCCTCCAGGAGCATCTGGTAGAAGAGGGGCTCGGTCATGTGGTGGCTGCAGCTCGCCGTGGCCAGGATCCCCCCCTCCTTCAGGAGCTTGAGGGCCCGGAGGTTGATCTCCTTGTAGGCGCGGTAGGCCCGCTCCAGGTCCTTCTTGCCCTTGGCGAAGGCCGGGGGGTCCAGGACCACCAGGTCAAAGCGCTCCCCCGCCTTTTCCAGGCTTCGCAGGAGGTCAAAGGCGTTGGCCTCGAGGGTCTTCAGGCGGAGGCCGTTCAGCCTGGCGTTTTCCTCCGCTTTGGCCAGGGCTTCCTTGGAGCTGTCCACGGCCAGCACCTCCTGAAACCCCAAGGCCAGGTGCAAGGCGAAGCTCCGGCGTAGCTGAAGACGTCCAGGGCCCTTTCTCCCCGGAATCTCTCCATGAGGAGGCGGTTTTCCCGCTGGTCCAGGAAGGCCCCGGTCTTCTGCCCCTCCCCCAGGTCCACCAGGTAGCGCACCCCTCCCTCCCGCACCGCCACCCGGCCCGGCACCTCCCCGTGGAGGGCTTCACGTAGAGGGGAAGCCCCTCCAGCTCCCGGGCCTTGGCGTCGTTTTTGGCCAGGACGCTTTGGGCGTAGGGCTTGAGCCTCTGGGCCACCTCGGGCAGGAGGCCTTCCCAGGCGTAGGCCGTGGCCTGGACCACCGCGTGGCCGGCGTAGTAGTCCACCACCAACCCCGGGAGGAAGTCCCCCTCGGCGTGGGCCAGGCGGAAGCCGCCTTCGGGCTCCCGTTCCAGGGCCTCTTGGCGGCGCTTCAAGGCCCTTTCCAGGTTGTCCAGAAGGGCCTCGGTGGGGTCATGGCTGGGCCGGAAGCGGAAGGCCCGCACCGCGAGGTCGCTCCCCGGGTTGTAGAGGGCCAGGGCCAGGAAGCGCTTGCCCCAGTAGACGGGGAAAAGCCCTGGGGCCTCGGGCCCAAGGACCACGTCCCGGCGGAACACCCAAAGGTGGCGGGAAAGGAGCCTTTCCGCCCCGCGTTCGTTGACGAGAATCCGCACCGCTTAAGTATACTTAAGCGGGGTCGGTTGACGTTTGCCCCGGAAGCCGGTAGCCTAACCGGTAGGCGCGCTTTGCGCATCTTTTCACATAAGGAGGGGCGATGGGAGGCCTGGGACTTATCAAAAGCCTAGCGGAGAAGGAGCGGGAGCTCCTCGCCCGCCTCGAGGCCGCCAAGAAGGAGGCGGAGGAGCTTGTGGCGCGGGCCGAGGCCGAGGCCAAGGCCCTTCTGGAGGGGGCCGAGGCCAAGGCCCAGGCCCTGGAGGCCGAGTACCGCGAGAAGGAGGCCCGGGAGACCGAGGCCCTTCTGGCCCGCTTCCGGGCCCAAGCGGAGGCCGAGGCCCAGGCGGTGCGGGAGAAGGCCAGGGCCCGCCTGGAGGAGGCGGTGGCCTTGGTCCTCCAGGGGGTCTTGCCGTGATCGCCCCCATGGAGAAGCTGGTCCTGGCCGGGCCCAAGGGCCGCGTCAGGGAGCTTCTCCAAAGCCTGCAGCAGGCGGGGGTGGTTCACCTGGAGACCCTCCGGGCGGAGGACCTTTCCGAGTACAGGCTTTCCCCGGAGGAGCGAGAGGAGCTCAGGCGCTGGGAGGCCGTGGCGGCGGGGGCGGAGCACACCCTGGCCCTCCTCGGCCGGGAAGCGGAACCCGCAAGGCCCTTCCCCGACGGCCTCGAGGCCGCCGAAAAGGCCCTCGCTCCCCTCCAGGCCCACGCCGAGGGGCTTTCCCGGCAGAAAGGGGAGCTTTTGGAGGAGCTCTCCCTGGCGGAGGCCTACCTGGAACCCCTGGAGAAGCTCTCCTCCCTGGCCCACGGCCTGGACCAAAGCCCCTTCTTCCGCCTCTTTCCCTTCCTCCTCGGCGAGAAGGAGCTTCCCCTGGTGGAGGAGGGGCTGAAGAAGGCTTTGGAAGACCGCTTCCTCTTGGCCACGGAGCCCTTTGGCAAGGGGCTCGCCGCCCTTTTGGTGGTCCACCGCAAGGACCAGGAGGCCGCCAAGGCCGCCCTTTCCCGGCTGGGCCTGGCCGAGCT
>BBBN01000176.1 GCA_001311585.1 Thermus sp. JCM 17653 | reverse complement strand
CCCCGGGTCAGGGGGTCCAGGGCGCTGGTGGGCTCGTCCAGGAGGAGGAGCTTTGGCTCCCGCGCCAGGGCCCGGGCCAGGGCCACCCGCTGCCTTTGCCCCCCGGAAAGCTGGCCCGGCCGCTTGTGGGCGTGTTCCAGAAGCCCTACCCGCTCCAAGAGGGCCAGGGCCCGCCCCTTGCGGTTTGGCCCCACGAGGGGGAAGGCCACGTTCTCCCAGGCGGTCATATGGGGGAAGAGGGCCAGGTCTTGGGCAGGTAGCCTATGGGCCTACGCTCGGGGGGAAGCCCCCCAAAGGGCTCCCCCTCGGCGGGGAGGAGGCCGGCCAAGGCCTTGAGCAGGGTGGTCTTGCCCACCCCGCTTTCCCCCAGGAGGACGGTGAACCCCCTTAGCTGGAAGCGGGCCTCGAGGCGGATGGGCGCCCTTATGCGGTAGTGGACTTCCATGACCGTCCTTTGGCCTCCAGGACGCGTGCCAGGGCCAGGAGGAGAAGGCTTAGGACGAGGAGGACCGAGGCGGCCTCCGCCGCCTCGCGGAAGCGCAGGGCCTGGACCAGGTCGTAGAGGTAGATGCTCACCATCTGGGTCTTCCCGGGGATGGAGCCCCCCACCATGAGCACCACCCCAAACTCCCCCAGGGTGTGGGCGAAGGCCAGGAGGGTGCCCGAGAGGAGGCCGGGCCAGGTGAGGGGCAGGACCACCCGGGCCCAGACCCTAAAGGGGGAGACCCCCAGGGTGCGCGCCACCTCCAGGAGGTTCCGGTCCAGGGCCAAGAAGGCCTCCCGGTAGGCGGTGAGGGCGAAGGGCAGGCTGAAGAGGACGCTGGCGAAGACCAAGCCTTCCAGGCGGAAGGCCCAGGAGACCCCAAGGATGCGGGACCAGGGGCCTTCCGGCCCCAGGAAGAGCAGGAGGTAAAAGCCCAAGACCGTGGGGGGAAGGACCAGGGGCAGGAGGAAGACCGCCTCCAGCAGGGGCTTTCCCGGAAAAGAGCGGAAGGCCAGGAGCCAGGCCAGGGGAACCCCCAGGAGGAGGAGGAAGCCCGAGGCCCAGAGGGAAACCTTCAGGGAGAGCTGTAGGGCCGTCCAGAAGAGGGGGTCCACCTCACTCCCCCGGCAGGAGGAAGCCGTAGCGCCGGAAGACGGCCCGGGCCTCCGGGCTTCCTATGAAGCGTAGAAGGCCAGGACCTCGGGGCGCCCGCGCCCCTTGAGGACCACATAGTCCTGCTCCAAGGGGAGGTGGCTTCCCAAGGGGGCCAGCCAGTACTCCCCGGGCCCCGCAAGGCTTGGGTGGACGGCCAGGGAGAGGGCCAGAACCCCTACCCGGGTGGTGGTGAGGGCCAGCTGGGCCGCCTGGGCGATGTTCTCCCCGTAGACGAAGGCGAAGCCCTGTTTGCCCCGGCGCAAGGGGCCTGCGTCCCAGTAGGCCTCCACCCCCCGCTTAGCCTTTCCCAGGGGATTTCTTCCCAGGAGAGCTGGGGGAAGGGCCGGGAAAGGCCGGGGAGGGAGAGGGCGCGGCGCTTGAGGAGACCGAGGTGCTCCAGGAGGGTGACCGCCGCCCGTCCGTAAGGGGCGTGCACCGGGTTGGCCAGGGCCACTTGGGTCACCCTGGGGTCCAGGAGGGCCTGGGGGCCGGGCTTGAGGCCGAGCCTCTTGTCCACCCAGAGGACCATGCGCCCGAGGGCGTAGGGCCTGCGGGTTTGGGGCTCGGCCAGGCCCCTTTGTTCCAGGAGCTCCGGGTAGGTCTTTTCGGCGGAGAAGAAGAGGTCGGCCTCGAGGCCCTGGGTGAGCTGGGTGTAAAACTTGCCCGAGGAGCCGAAGAGGAGTTCCACCTTCACCCCCGGGTTTTTGGCCTCAAAGGCTTGGGCCACCTCTTTGAGGGCGTATTGCAGGTCCGAGGCCGCCACCACCCGCACCGTCTGCGCCAGACCCGAAGCCAGCAGAAAGAGGACCAGAAGGCTTGCCCTTTTCATGCCACCTCCTTTGCGACCGCGGCAGGCGGCGGGGTCACCCCCGCCACCCCGGGGCCCCTAGGGCCCGGCCCAGAAGGCCCTTGGGGCCTCCTGGGCTCGGAGGCAAGGGCATTGTATCCCATCCCCTTCCGGCCTCGCCTCTTGCATAAGTTTGCAACCCTGCGCTATCCTATAAGCCTCATGGCGGGAGACGCCCTGACCCGGCCCAAGGACCTACTGGACTTTTCCGGTTACGGCCCCAAGGAGCTTCGGGCCCTTCTGGACCTGGCGGAGGCCTTGAAGCGGGAGCGCTACCGGGGAGAGGACCTCAAAGGAAGGGTCCTCGCCCTCCTCTTTGAAAAGCCCTCCTTGCGCACCCGGACCACCCTCGAGGTGGCCATGCTTCACCTGGGAGGGCACGCGGTCTACCTGGACCAGAAGCAGGTAGGCATCGGGGAAAGGGAGCCCGTTAGGGACGTGGCCAAGAACCTGGAGCGCTTCGTGGAGGGGATCGCCGCCCGGGTCTTTCGCCACGAGACCGTGGAGGCCTTGGCCCGCCACGCCCGCGTGCCGGTGGTGAACGCCCTTTCCGACCGCGCCCACCCCCTGCAGGCCCTGGCCGACCTCCTCACCCTGAAGGAGGCCTTCGGGGGCCTCGAGGGCCTCGAGGTGGCCTGGGTGGGGGACGGGAACAACGTTTTGAACTCCCTTCTGGAGGTGGCTCCCCTAGTAGGCCTTAGGGTGCGGGTGGCCACTCCCCAGGCTACGAGCCCGACTTTGGCCTCCTCAAGCGCGCAAACGCCTACCTCACCCACGACCCCAAGGAGGCCGCCTTGGGCGCCCACGCCCTCTACACCGACGTCTGGACCAGCATGGGCCAGGAGGCGGAAAGGGAGAAGCGCCTCCGGGACTTCCAGGGCTTCCAGGTGAACGGGGAGCTCCTCTCCCTCCTCCACCCGGAGGGCGTCTTCCTCCACTGCCTCCCCGCCCACTACGGGGAGGAGACCACGGAGGAGGCGGTCCACGGGGAGAGGAGCCGGGTCTTTGACCAGGCGGAAAACCGCCTCCACACCGCAAAGGCCGTGCTTCTCACCCTGCTAAAGTAGGGGTATGGTCCGGCCCTACCGCTTCCGCCTGGAGGAGTTCCTGAAGCTTCCCCTGCCGGAGAGGGGGGTGGAGCTTCTAGAGGGAGAGGTCTACCAGATGGCGCCCATAGGCTCAAGGCATGCCCACGTCTTAGACCTTTGGACTCAGGTTTTCGTGAAGGCCTTTCACGGAAAGGCGGGGGTGAGGGTCCAGGGTCCCTTAGTGCTTCCTCCCGACACTTATCTGGAACCCGATCTACTCCTTTACCGCCTTGGGGACTTCCGCCACCGCTACCCGGGGCCTGAAGACGCCCTTTTGGTTCTGGAGGTGGCCGAAAGCAGTTTGGAATATGACCTAAGCAAGAAGGTTCCTCTCTACGCCAAGGCGGGCGTGCCGGAGGTCTGGGCGCAGGACCTCCTGGGGGGAAAGCTCCTCCTCTTCCGCACCCCCGAGGAAGACCACTACCGGGAGCAGATCTGGGTGAAGCCCGGGGAAAGGGTCTCCCCCCTTGCTTTTCCCGAGGCCTTCTTGGAGGTGCCGTGGTGAGGGTGGGGATCCTGGGGGCCTCGGGGTACGGGGGGGCAGAGCTCCTAAGGCTCCTCAAGGCCCACCCCGAGGTGGAGCTGGTGGGGTTTTCCAGCCGCAAGTACGAGGGAAGGCCCCTGGAGGCCGCCTGGCCCCAGCTTTGGGACGAGAGGGCCTTCGCCTCTCAGGAAGAGGTCCTGGAGCGGGCGGAGGTGGTCTTCCTCGCCCTTCCCAATGGGCTTTCCATGGAGATCGCTCCCAAGGCCCTCGAGGCGGGCAAACGGGTCATTGACCTCTCCGGGGACTTCCGCCTGCCCCCCGAGGTCTACGAGGCCTGGTACCGCATCCCCCACAAAAGCCCTGACCTTTACCGGGAGGCGGTCTACGGCCTCCCCGAGCTCCACCGGGAGGAGCTTGAGGGGGCGAGGCTCGTGGCTAACCCGGTTGCTACGTCACCGCCGCCACCCTGGCCCTCGCGCCCTTGGCGGCGGAAGGGGTCTTGAAGGGGGCCTTCGTGGTGGGCCTAAGCGGGG
>BBBN01000175.1 GCA_001311585.1 Thermus sp. JCM 17653 | reverse complement strand
GGCCGGATAAAGCCCCGGCTGGACGGCCGGGTGGACCCCCCGGAGGAGTGGAGGGGCGCCGCCTACCTGCCCGACCCCGAGGGCGCCGCCATGCAGACCCAAGACGACCTCCTCCGAGGGGTTCACCTAGGGTTTGACGAGCAAAACGTCTACCTGCGGGTGGACCTGCGGGAGGGGATGAGGGCGGCGGACCTTTTGGGCCAGGGGTTCCGCCTCCACGTCTACGCCACCACGCCTGGGGAGGAGGGCGGGGCGGCCTTCCCGGAGGGGGGCCGGGTTTCCCTGGGTTTCCCCCTGCAACAAAGGATCACCTTGGACCTGGACCAGGTGCGGGATGGGGAGGCGGTGCTGGTGCGCTACGCCTACCGGGACGGGGCCTGGAGGTTGGCCAGCTCTCCTGCGGATCTCCAGGGGCGGCGGGCCCACGTGGGCGAGGTGGTGGAGATGCGCCTTCCCTACACCACCCTCAAGGCGGAGGCCGGGGACACCCTGCGCCTCGCCGTGGTCCTGGAGAAGGGTGGCAAGGTTCTGGACACCGCCCCTAACGCCAATCCCCTCTCCCTCGCCCTGCCCCAGCGCCTGGCCGGAAGAGAGGTCCTGGTCCTTAAGGATCCCCAGGGGGACGAGCACGGCCCCGGGACCTACACCTACCCCAAGGACCAGGCCTTCGCCCCCTTCCAAGGCCTCTTTGACCTCCTGGAGATGCGGGTCCTGGACGGCGGGGCCACCTGGACCTTCGTCTTCACCTTCAAGGAGATGACCAACCCCTGGGGGCCCCGGCGGGCTTCAGCCACCAGCTCCTCAACCTCTACCTGGACTTCAAGGAGGGGGGGCGCACCGACCCCTTCGCCAAGGGGGCCAAGGTGGCCTTTGACCCCGAGCACCCCTGGGACCTCTTCCTCAAGGCGGCGGGCTGGCCCCAGTACGGGCAGCGGGTGGGGTTTCCCGACGGCACGGACACCGCCGACGGGATTACGGTGGGGAGCAACCCCGCGGACAAGCAGGTGATCCTCCAGCTGGACAAGAAGCACTTCCACCCCGCCTCGGGGCAACGGGTCTGCTTCTACGTCCTCGTGGGCAGCCAGGACGGCTATGGCCCCGACCACTTCCGGCCCGTGGGCAAGGAGGCGGGGCCGTGGAACCTGGGCGGGGCCCAGAACGAGGACGCACCCTTGGTGGTGGACTACCTCTGGCCCGAGGAGGGGGTGCAGGAGGCCATGCTTTCCCGGTACGGGGACGGGAAGTATGCGGTGCTCAGGCCCTACTGCGTCACCTGGCCTTAGCGCCGCTCTACCCCGGAGGCGGACTCCGGAGTAGACTTTTACCATGGATCCGGGCCTCGAGGCCGCCTTCCAGTACGTGGAGCGCCTCCTCTTCGGGGACGTGAGCCGTCCGGGCCTCACCGTCTACGACGTGGAGCGGCTGGTGGGCTACCCCGCCAAGGGGGAAGGCCCCCTGACCTACACCTTCCCCCGCACCAAGGCCCTCTCCGGGGTCCAGGCGGTGCGCCTCTACTACTACCCCAAGGACCCCCACCTGCAGCTCATCCTGGAGATTGAGGACCTGGAGGGGCGCAAGCACCTCCGCCACTTCCGCTGGAACGGGTTCACCTGGGAGGTGCCGGAGGGGAAGCGAGGGGACTTGAGGAGCACCGAGGAAGGCCTGGGCCCCCTCAAGGTGGGGGAGGACTACTTCCTGGGCTTCCCCCGGGAGGAGGCCATGGAGCTGGAAGAGGCGGTGCGCAGGGGGGAGGCCCTGGGGGCCAAGTACCTCCTCTGCCCCCGGTGCGGCACCCGGGTCTTTTACGCGCCCTCGGTCCGGCCCGCGGAGGTGGTCTGCCCCAGGTGCGGCAACGCCACCCTGCTTTTCAAGACCTTTTCGGGCTTGGAGCCCGCCAAAGACCCCCTCGAGGCCCTGGCCGAGGAGCAAAGGGCCCTCCGCAGGACCCTGGAGGAGCTCATGGCCTACCTCAGGCGCAAGCTCGGCCCCTAATTGCCCGCGCCTTGGTTTCGCAGGGTGGACTGCCCGAAATAAAGCCCGGCAAGGCTCTTTTGGGGCCCCCGCTCTGGCGAAAGCCAGAGCGGGGTACTTAGACCCGCACCCCCGGGGGCCACCCCGGGTAGGCGTAGAAGCGCCCCCGCTCCCCTTTCAGGTAGTCCAACAGGGGTTCTTGAAGGGGGCGGTGGTTGGCCAGCCTTTGGGCGGCCTCCTCTAAGGTGAAAAAGCGGGCCTCCACGATGTGGCCGTCGGGGTCTTTGGGGTTCAAAAGCCCTTCGTAGCTCGCCCGGAAGGCCATGGCCAAGGTGCGCTCGTTTTTGCGGCGGTCCTCCACCTGGATGACGTAGGCCAGGTGCTCAATGGCCTTGATCCGGAGGCCCGTCTCCTCCCCCACCTCCCGCACCAGGCTTCCAGCACGGTTTCCCCGGGCTCCACGGTGCCCCCGGGGAGGGTGTAGCGCACCTGGCCCCTTCGGCTCCAGTCGTTGCCCACCAAGAGCACCCGTCCCTGGCGGTCCAGGAGGATGGCCGCCACCACCAGAATCTCCCGGCGCATCACGCTTCCGTCATGGCCTCCAGCTGGCGCTCCTGATCCGCCCGCTTGAGGGCTTCCAGAAGGGGCTGGAGGCGCCTGAGAGGACGCCCTCGAGGTCGTGGGTGGTGAACCCGATGCGGTGGTCCGTGACCCGGGACTGGGGGAAGTTGTAGGTGCGGATCTTCTCCGAGCGCTCCCCGGTGCCGATCTGGGCGAGGCGGGTCCGGCGGAGCTTTTCCGCCTCCTCCGCCCGCTTCATCTCCAAAAGGCGGCTACGGAGGATCATGAGGGCCTTCTCCCGGTTTTTGATCTGGCTACGGGAGTCCTGGCAGGTGACCATGATCCCCGTGGGCAGGTGGACCACCCGCACCGCCGAGTCGGTGGTGTTTACCCCCTGGCCCCCAGGCCCCGAGGCCCGCATGACGTCTATGCGCACCTCGTCCATGTTGAGCTGGAAGTCGGACTCCTCGGCCTTGGGCAGTACGGCCACCGTGGCCGTGGAAGTGTGGATGCGCCCCTGGGTCTCGGTGGCCGGAACCCGCTGCACCCGGTGGACCCCGCTTTCGTACTTGAAGGTGCCGTAGGCGCCAGGCCCCCGCACCTCAAAGACCACCTTGGAAAAGCCGCCTAGGTCCGTGGGGTTGGAGTCCAGGATCTCGGTCTCAAAGCCCATCTCCTCGGCGAAGCGCAGGTACATCTCCAGAAGGTCCCGGGCGAAGAGGGCCGCTTCCTCCCCCCCCGTCCCTGCCCGGATCTCCACGATGGCGTCCCGCTCGTCCATGGGGTCCTTGGGCAGGAGGTGGCGCTCCAACTCCTTTTCCAGGATCCCTTTCCGTTCCTCCAGCTCCGCCTTCTCCGCCTTGGCCACCTCGCGCAGCTCCGGGTCTTCCAGAAGGCTTTCCGCCTGCTCCAGGTTCTCCAGCACCCGGCGGTACTCGCGGATGAGGCCGAGGATTTCCCCCATCTCGGCGTAGCGCCGGGAGAGGGCCTGGTAGCGCTTGGGATCCTTGAGGACCCCGGGGTCCGCAAGCTGGGCCTCCAGCTCCCGGTACTCGTCTTCTAGGCGCTTAAGCTTATCCAGCATACCTGATTCCAGGATACTCCATCCGGGGCTTGCCCAGGATTTTAGGTATACCTAAAATAGGGGCATGGAATCCCCTATCCTCCACGCCCTTATGGGGGGGCTTTTCACCTGGGGGCTCACCGCCTTGGGGGCAGCGAGCGTCTTCCTCACCCGGGAGCCCAGCCGCAAACTCCTGGACGGGATGCTAGCTTCGCCGCCGGGGTGATGCTGGCGGCCAGCGTCTTCTCCCTTCTCCTCCCCGGGATGGAGATGGCCGAGGCCCAGGGCATGGTGCCCTGGGTGCCGGCGGTGGTGGGGTTCCTCTTGGGAGGGGGCCTTTTGCGCCTTCTGGACCGGCTCCTTCCCCACGCGCACCTGGACCCCAAGGCCTCGGTGGAAGGGCTGGCCACGCCCTGGCGGCGCACCACCCTTTTGATCCTCGCCATCACCCTGCACAACTTCCCCGAAGGCCTGGCCGTGGGGGTGGCCTTCGG
>BBBN01000174.1 GCA_001311585.1 Thermus sp. JCM 17653 | reverse complement strand
CCGCGTGGTGGTGGGGGCCTTCGCCAACCCGGAAAACGCCCTCCGCCTCCGCCAGGAGCTTTCGGCCAAGGGGTACCCCGTGGGCCTCGAGGCCGCCGGGAGCCTTACCCGGGTGGTGGTGGGCCCCTACGCCAGCGAAGAGGAGGCCAGGCGGGTGGCCCAGGCCCTTTCGGCCTACGGGGCCCAGGTCTACCAGGGCCAGGCCCCGGCCCCCGCCCCCGAGGGGAGCGTGTACCTGCAGGTGGGGGCCTTTCAGAAGGAGGAAAACGCCTTAGCCTGGCGGGCAAGCTCAAGGAGGCGGGGCTTCCGGTGGTGCTGGTGAAGGACGGCGTTTACCGGGTCCGGGTGGGGCCGGTGGCTCCCGAGGAAAGGGAGGCCCTTAGGGCGCGGGTGGAGGCCCTGGGTTTACAGGCCCTGGAGGTGCGATGAAGGTTCCTAGCGCCGCCATAAGCCGTTTGGTGACCTACCTCCGCATCCTGGAGGAGCTGGAGGCCAAGGGCATCCACCGCACCAGCTCGGAGCAGCTGGCGGAGGAGGCCCAGGTGACCGCCTTCCAGGTGAGAAAGGACCTCTCCTACTTCGGCTCCTACGGCACCCGGGGGGTGGGGTATACCGTCCCCGTCCTCAAGCGGGAGCTCCGCCACATCCTGGGTCTAAACCGCAGGTGGGGCCTTTGTATCGTGGGCATGGGCCGCCTGGGAAGCGCCCTTGCGGACTACCCGGGCTTCGGGGAGAGCTTTGAGCTTCGGGGCTTCTTTGACGTGGACCCGGAGAAGGTGGGCCGTCCCGTGCGGGGCGGGGTGATTGAGCCCGTGGACCTCCTGCCCCAGCGGGTGCCCGGGCGGATAGAGATCGCCCTCCTCACCGTGCCCCGGGAAGCGGCCCAGGAGGCGGCGGACCGGTTGGTGGCGGCGGGGATCAAAGGGATCCTGAACTTCGCCCCGGTGGTCCTCGAGGTGCCCAAGGAGGTGGCGGTGGAGAACGTGGACTTCCTGGCGGGGCTCACGCGGCTGTCCTTTGCTATACTTAATCCCAAGTGGCGAGAGGAGATGATGGGGTGAAAAGGGTAGTCTTTTTGGCCATGGGGCTGCTTTTGGCGGCATGCAACAACCTGTTTGAGGGGTCATCCTGGGAGGACCTACGGTTCTTGTGGCGTGGGAAAACTTTTCCTTCTCCACGGAGACCGACCAGAACAACAACACCTTTTACAACTACAGCTACAACATCGTTCTCTATGCTGCCGGGTTCGGGGACAGGCTCGGTGGTGCTGCTGGACGCCAGTGCAAATCCCGTGGATTCCCCCTTCCTAATCCCCCAATCTTGCTCTCCTTCCAGCCAGGACCCTTGCGGGCCCCACGTGCGGTCTTACAACAAGCGTTCCTCTACTCCTCTGACTCCCGTGCAGGTGGTCAAGTACCGCACGGTCTCCGCCAACGGCCAGTCTAAGGTGGTACCCCTCCCTGCCCCCATAGAGATCTACTGAGCCTCGGGAAAACTCCCCTGGCCCGCCTGGCGTATACTCAGGGGCATGGGGTTTCCTGTCCTTCCCGGCCTCGAGGCCCCCCTCCGCCGCTTTGAGGAGGCCCTTTCCGGGCTCGTCCAGTCCGACGTCCTCTTCATCCGCCTCATCCACCAGGACCTGGTGACGGCGGGGGGGAAGCGCATCCGGCCTAGGCTCGTCTTCCTAGCCTCGAGGGCCTTGGGAGGGGCGCCCTTTGAGCTGGAGCTCGCCCTGGCGGTGGAGCTCCTCCACTCCGCCACCCTCCTCCACGACGACCTCATTGACGACGCCGAGACGAGGCGGGGCAAGGAGGCGGCCTTCCGCAAGTACGGGAACGCCGTCTCCGTGCTCTCTGGGGACTTCCTCCTCTCCCGGCTCCTCCACGTTATCGCCAAGACGGGACGGATGGAGCTGGTGGAGCGGTTCGCCGAGGTGGCCAAGACCCTTTCCGAAGGGGAGGTCCTGCAGTTCCAGGTGGCCGCCTTGGAGGAGTACTCCCTGGAGAACTACGAGCGGATTATCACCGCCAAGACCGCCGCCCTCATGGCCCTTTGCACCGAAGGCCCGGCGCTTCTTAGGGGCGAGCCCCCGGAGATCCGAGAGGCCCTCCACCGCTTTGGCCTCCTCTACGGCCAGGCCTTCCAGATGCGGGACGATTACCTGGACCTCATGGGGACGCCGGAGGTTCTGGGGAAGCCCGTGGGGGGGGACTTGAGGGAAGGGAAGGCGACCCTCATCCCCCTGCTCCTCATGGAGCGCTTCCCCGAGGTGCGGGAGATCCTGAGGCGAAAGGGAAGGGAACCTGGGGACCTGGAGCGGTTAAGGGCCTTGGCCCGGGAAAGCGGGGTGGTGGAGGAGGTGGAGGCCCGCATCCGGAAGCGGGCCCAAGAGGCGGCGTCGGCCCTATCGCCCCTCCCCCCTTCGCCCTTCAAAGGGGCCTTGGAAGAACTGGCCTTGCGTGAGGCGGAAAGGCTCTCCTAGGGGGTATAATCCCCCTCGGTGATGCTATGAGCCTGCCCGCCTACCGACCTCCCGAGGACCCGGGCCTCTGGGAGGCCTTTTTGGAGCGGCTGGAGCGGACCTTGAGGGTGGCTCCCCTCCACCCCACCACGGTGGAGTACCTGACCCACCCCAAGCGCCTGGTCACGGTTTCCCTTCCCGTGGTCATGGACGACGGCAAGGTGCGGGTCTTCCAGGGGTTCCGGGTGGTGCACGACATCGCCCGGGGGCCCGCCAAGGGCGGGGTGCGCTCCATCCCTCCGTCACCCTGGGGCAGACGGCGGGCCTGGCCGCCTGGATGACCCTCAAGGCCGCGGTGTACGACCTCCCCTTCGGCGGGGCGGCTGGGGGGGTGGCCGTGGATCCCAGGCTCCTTTCCCCTAGGGAGCTGGAGCGGCTGGTGCGCCGCTACACCGCCGAGCTGGTCAACCTCATCGGCCCGGACATGGACATCCTGGGCCCGGACGTGGGGACCGACGAGCGGGTTATGGCCTGGATCATGGACACCTACTCCATGACCCTGGGGGCCACGGTGCCCGGGGTGGTGACGGGCAAGCCCCACGCCCTGGGGGGCACGGAGGGCCGGGACGATGCCGCAGGGCTGGGGGTGGCCTTGGTCCTGCGGGAGTTCGCCCAGAGGTGGGGGTTTCCCCTGGAGGGGGCCAGGGTGGCCGTTCAGGCTTCGGCCAGGTGGGCGGAGCCTTCGCCCTCCACGCCCAGAGGATGGGCCTGAAGGTGGTGGCGGTTTCCACTTCCCGGGGGGCGATGTACCGGGAGGAAGGGCTTCCCGTGGAGGAGGTGCGGGCCCACTACGAGGCCACGGGAGCCTTCCGCGCCATGACCTGGACCCGGAAGAGCTTCTGGCCCTGCCCGTGGATTACCTGGTGCTGGCGGCCATGGAGGGGGCTAGAGGGGGAAGGGGCCAAGAGGGTTCAGGCCAAGGCGGTGCTGGAGGCGGCCAACTTCGGCCTCACCCCGGAGGGGGAGGCTTACCTTCTGGGCAAGGGGATCCGGGTGGTCCCTGACCTTCTCACCGGGGGTGGGGGGCTTCTGGCAAGCTACCTGGAGTGGGTGCAGGACCTCAACATGTTCTTCTGGAGCGAGGAGGAGGTGCGCCAAAGCTTCGCCAAGAGCGTGGCCAAGGCGGTGGCCGAGGTGTGCGCCAGGGCCGAGGCCCTTTCCGCTGACCTCCGTACCGGGGCCATGGCCCTGGCCCTGGAGCGGGTGAACGAGGCCACGCGGCTTAGGGGCGTCTATCCGTGAGGGAGTGTATGAGAAGCGAACCCCTTTCCTACCTGGGTAAAGACGGCGGCCCTTGGGAGATCTTCGTGGAGCAGGTGGACCGGGTGGTGCCCTACCTGGGGCGGCTTGCTCCCTTGGCGGAAAGCCTTAAACGGCCCAAGCGCATCCTCATCGTGGACGTGCCCATTCATCTGGACGACGGCACCGTGGCCCACTTTGAGGGGTACCGGGTCCACCACAACACCGCCCGGGGGCCCGCCAAGGGCGGGGTGCGCTACCACCCGAGGTGACCCTCTCGGAGGTCATGGCCCTGGCCGCCTGGATGACCATCAAGAACGCCGCCGTGGGCCTGCCCTACGGGGGCGGGAAGGGGGG
>BBBN01000173.1 GCA_001311585.1 Thermus sp. JCM 17653 | reverse complement strand
CTCCCCCACCATCCCCAAGGAGACCAGGTCCTTGCCCAGCTCGGGTCCATCACCGTGCGCAGGGCCTCGAGGACCCGCTCTTCGGATAGCGCCATACCGGGGCTAGAGTATACCCGAGGATAGTTTTGGGCAAGGGGCGAAGGCACAGTATACTCGCCCGTGTACCCCGAGTGGCAGAAGAAGCGCTTCTACGAGCTCCACCTGGCCTGGCTGGTGCAGGGCCCCAGGGGCTATGAACTCCTCTTCAAGGTAAACCCCTACAGCCTCTACGCCACCCGGGAAGAAGCCCTAAAGGCCGCCAAGGCCCTCCTCCAGGGGAACCTGGACCAAGACCCCAGGGTAGGCCGCCACAGGCCCCCGTGCGCCTCTCCGAGGAGGACCGGACCCGCTTCCTGGTCCTCCTGGAAGGCGGCAGGGCCCTCCTCCCCCTGGACCGCTACGCCCTTTTGGGGGAGGTGGTGGAGGTGGAGGAGCGCCTCCTCCACCGGGCGCCCTTCGGCGACGAAAGGAACGTCCTCCATAGCCTCCAGGGCCTCCCGGTGCGCCTCCTCTACACCCCCTTGAACGACCTCGAGGCGGAAAGCCAGGAGGTGGCCCAAGGCCCCCTGGAGGTCCTGCCCGAGGGGATCCGGGTGGGCGGGGTTTTCCTCCCAATCCCCCCCACCACCCCCATAGAAGGCCTGGCCTACGAGGAGGCCTTCTTCCACCTAGGAGAGGGGCGGTACTACCTCTACGCCCTCTGAAACCTTTAGTCCGTGTAAAGGCGGCACCCCTTCGGACCGCCTCGCCCATGGTTCCATCCGAGCGCCTACGGGTAAAGTAGAGGGTAGCATGGACCTGCCCAAGGCCTATGACCCCAAGTCCGTGGAGCCCAAGTGGGCGGAGAAGTGGGCGAAGAACCCCTTCGTGGCCAACCCCAAAAGCGGCAAACCCCCCTTCGTCATCTTCATGCCCCCCCCCAACGTCACCGGCTCCCTCCACATGGGCCACGCCCTGGACAACAGCCTCCAAGACGCCTCATCCGCTACAAGCGCATGCGGGGTTTTGAGACGGTGTGGCTTCCCGGCACCGACCACGCCGGCATCGCCACCCAGGTGGTGGTGGAGCGCCTCCTCCTCAAGGAAGGAAAGACCCGGCACGACCTGGGGCGGGAGAAGTTCTTGGAAAGGATCTGGCAGTGGAAGGAGGAGTCCGGGGGGACGATCCTGAAGCAACTCAAGCGGCTCGGGGCCAGCGCCGACTGGAGCCGGGAGGCCTTCACCATGGACGAGAAGCGCTCCCGCGCGGTGCGCTACGCCTTCAGCCGCTATTACCACGAGGGCCTGGCCTACCGGGCCCCCCGGCTCGTGAACTGGTGCCCCCGGTGCGAGACCACCCTCTCGGACCTCGAGGTGGAGACCGAGCCCACCCCGGGCAAGCTCTACACCCTGCGCTACGAGGTGGAGGGGGGCGGGCATATAGAGATCGCCACGGTGCGCCCCGAGACCGTCTTCGCCGACCAGGCCATCGCCGTCCACCCCGAGGACGAGCGCTACCGGGAGCTCATCGGCAAAAGGGCCCGGATTCCCCTCACCGAGGTCTGGATCCCCATCCTCGCCGACCCCGCCGTGGAGAAGGACTTCGGCACCGGGGCCCTCAAGGTCACCCCGGCCCACGACCCCCTGGACTACGAGATCGGGGAGCGCCACGGCCTCAAGCCCGTCTCCGTCATCAGCCTGGAGGGGAAGATGGAAGGGGAGCGGGTCCCCGAGGCCCTCCGGGGCCTAGACCGCTTTGCGGCCCGGAGGAAGGCGGTGGAGCTCTTCCGGGAGGCGGGGCACCTGGTGAAGGAGGAGGACTACACCATCGCCCTCGCCACCTGCTCCCGTTGCGGCACCCCCATTGAGTACGCCGTCTTCCCCCAGTGGTGGCTTAGGATGAAACCCCTTGCGGAGGAGGTCCTAAGGGGCCTCCGGCGGGGGGAGATCGCCTTCGTCCCCGAGCGCTGGAAGAAGGTCAACATAGACTGGCTGGAGAACGTCAAGGACTGGAACATCTCCCGGCAGCTCTGGTGGGGGCACCAGATCCCCGCCTGGTACTGCGAGGACTGCCACGGGGTGAACGTGCCGCACCCTGAGCGCTACCTGGAAGACCCCACCTCCTGCGAGGCCTGCGGGAGCCCACGCCTCAGGCGGGACGAGGACGTCTTTGACACCTGGTTCTCCTCGGCGCTATGGCCCCTCTCCACCCTGGGCTGGCCCGAGGAGACGGAGGACCTCAAGGCCTTCTACCCGGGGGACGTGCTGGTCACGGGGTACGACATCCTCTTCCTATGGGTTTCCCGCATGGAGGTCTCCGGCTACCACTTCATGGGGGAAAGGCCCTTTAAGACCGTCCTCCTCCACGGCCTGGTGCTGGACGAGAAGGGCCAGAAGATGTCCAAGTCCAAGGGGAACGTCATAGACCCCTTGGAGATGGTGGAGCGCTACGGGGCGGACGCCCTGCGCTTCGCCCTCACCTACCTGGCCACGGGCGGGCAGGACATCCGGCTTGACCTCCGCTGGCTGGAGATGGCCCGCAACTTCGCCAACAAGCTCTACAACGCCGCCCGCTTCGTCCTCCTCGCCCGCGAGGACTTTAGCCCTAGGAAGGACGAGCCCACCCTGGCGGACCGCTTCATGCGAAGCCGCTTAAGCCGCGGGATCCAGGAGATCACCGCCCTCTACGAGGCCCTGGACCTGGCCCAGGCGGCCCGGGAGGTCTACGAGCTCGTCTGGGGCGAGTTCTGCGACTGGTACCTCGAGGCCAGCAAGCCCGCCCTCAAGGCGGGGAACGTCCACACCCTAAGGACCCTGGAGGAAACCCTCGCCGCCCTCCTCAAGCTCCTCCACCCCATGATGCCCTTCCTTACCAGCGAGCTCTACCAGGCCCTCACCGGCAAGGAGAAGCTCGCCCTCGAGGCCTGGCCCGAACCGGGGGAAAGGGACGAGGAGGCCGAGGCCCGGTTTGAAGCCCTCAAGCAGGCGGTGACGGCGGTGCGGGCCCTAAGGGCCGAGGCGGGGCTTCCCCCGGGCCAGGAGGTGCGGGTGTACCTCGAGGGGGAAACCGCCCCCGTGCGGGAGAACCTCGAGGTCTTCCGCTTCCTGAGCCGGGCCGAGCTCCTCTCCGAGAGGCCGGCGAAGGCCTTGGTGAAGGCCATGCCCCGCCTCACGGCACGCATGCCCTTGGAGGGGCTTCTGGACGTGGAGGAGTGGAAGCGCCGCCAGGAGAAGCGCCTCAAGGAGCTCCTGAGCCTGGCAGAGAAGAGCGAGCGAAAGCTTTCCGCCCCCGGGTTCAAGGAGAGGGCCCCTAAAGAGGTGGTGGAGGCAGAGGAGGCAAGGCTTAGGGAAAACCTGGACCAGATCGCCCGCCTGCGGGAAGCCCTCAGCCAAATAGGGTGAGCCTGGGGTCCTGGCCCCCCCCTGGGGCCTCGGCCACCCCCTCGGCCAGGCGTAGGTTGAGGGTGACGAAAGAAAAGCTCTCTAGGGGCTCCAGGTCCACCATGGGCTTGTCGGGGGCCAGGGGGTAGAGCCTGGCCTCCAAGAGGGTCTGGAAGGGCTTGGCTTGGGAGAGGAAGTCGGAGAGCCTCACCCCCCGCGGCAGGAGAAGCTCCCCGGCCAGGAGGTAGTCCCCGAAGAGAAAGGCCAGGCGCCGCCTTTCCAAAAGGCCAGGGCTGGTGCGGGGCTCCGAGGCCCTCCCCCCCACCACCCACTGGATGCGCTCCTTGCGAAGGGCCAGAAAGCCCACGCTGGCCTTGAGGTCCCGGGCCTCGGGGGGGTGGCGAAAGCCGGAGGCGTAAACCAGGGCCCCGGTCAGGGGAAGATAGGGCCTTTCCTGGTTGAGCAAGTCGGCGGTGCCGGACCCCGGGACCAGGTAGAGGGTCCCGTAGATCCGGTAGGTTGCGGTGTGGATCCGGGCCTCATGGGCTTCCCGCGGACTCCTGTACACGGCTCACCTCCCAGTGGGCAAGGAGGGCCTCGCTGAAAAGGCCCGGATGGCGGCGCTCGTAGGCGAAGAGGAGGCGGCGGTGGACGAGGGCTTTGAGCCGGGCCTCGGGGGTGTGGAGGACGGGCGGGGCGGAAAGCCTCGCCCGCGCCTCC
>BBBN01000172.1 GCA_001311585.1 Thermus sp. JCM 17653 | reverse complement strand
CCCGCCGCCCCGTCCGCCTTCGCGTGCCGGGGGCGGGGCACCCGCAAGGCGAACCCCATCTCGTGCAGAAGCCGGTAGATGGGGTAGAAGGAGAGCTTCTTCCCCAGCTCCCGCTCCACCCAGTCCCTGAGCCTGGGCCCCGTCCACAGGCCCCCGTCGGGAGGAGGGGCCTGCAGGGCCTCCAGCACCTTCCTCTGCTCCTCCAGGGTCAGCTTGGGCTTCTGTCCTGGATTTTGGTGCCGCTTGTCCCTCAAGCCCTCCGGCCCTTCCCGGTTGTAGCGGCGCACCGTCTCCTGGACCCAGCGGGGGGTGTTCAGGGTGATCCTGGCGATCTCCTTGGCGGTGAGGCCCCGCTTGGCGTGGTAGACGGCCAGGAAGCGGTGCTTCTCTATCGGGTCCTTGGCCTTCTTGACCCTCCGCCACAGCTCGTTCAGGGTCAGGTGGTCGGCTACGGTCATGGACGAATGGTACAACAAGAAAGGGTATTATACAGGCTTCCCCCACCGCCTGCCTCGCCAACCGCTTGTTCTGCTGGCGCAACACGCCTACCCCCAAAGGCTCCTGGCCTTAGCGTACCGCCTCAGACGCTCGTCCTTGGTCACCAGCACCCCCCCGAGCCTCAGAGCCGTAGCCAGGATGAACCGGTCCGCCGGGTCCGGGTGGGGCAGGTCCAGATAGGCCGCCTCCAGGGCGATGCCCGCGTCCAAGGGGACCACCCCGATCCCCCGCACCCGCAAGGCCTCCTCCAGCCAGCGCCGGGGCTCCAGGGAAAAGGCGATCCGCCCCTTACGGGCGAGGACCGCCACCTCCCAGAGGGTGGTGGCCGAGATGAGGAGGGCTTCCCTCGCCCGGGCCTCGTCCAGGGTCCGCGCCAGGCCCTTGGGAAGGACCTCCGGGCTCGCCAGGTACCACACCCAGCGTGGGTGTCCAGGACCAGGGGCCCCTTCACCCCAAGGCCTCCCAGGCTTCCCCGGTGGGCTCCGTGGGGTCCTCGTAGCGGAGGAGGGTCCCTAAAAGCTGCTCCCTGGGGTCCTCCTCCCGGTAGGGGCGCACCTCCAGGACGGGGCGGCCCCGGTGGGTGAGGAGGAGGGGCTCCCCGGTGGCCTCCACCCGGCGGAGGAGCTCCAGGGCGTGGGCCTTGAAGTAGGTCTTGGAGACCTTCATGACCATAGCCATTGTACCTGGTCATGATGCCCGGCCACAAGGAACCCCGTGAGGATAAGGTGGTCCTCCCGGGGGTGAGGGGAAGGTCGGAAGGCCTAGAGCACCACCTCGGGCCCAAAACCCGCCCAGAGGGCCGCGGCCAGGATGTGCGAAGGGCAAAGGTTTTCCGCGACCCCCTTCGCGGGGAACCCTGAGGGCGAAGCCCCCCATGGCCTCGAGGTGGAGATGGGAACGCCTGGCGGGCCCTCCGCTCCCACCTACCCACCCTCACGGTCAGGGCGCGTGCGATGCGTCCGTCCAAGACTCGGATGGCGGCGGATGGTCGGGCGCTCCACTGGGCCCTGGCCGTACCCGAGGAGGAGGACCCGGAGACGCATGCCGCCTGGCCAGGTCAGAACGCCCGAGCCTCGAGGCCTGGCTAAGTACCCCACCGCGGCTTTCGCCGCGGCGGGGGCCCCCAAAGAGCCTTCTCCTCACCCTGTTTCGGGTGTCCCATGTTGCGAAAACAACGTGCGGGCACTTAGTGGAGCGCCTGGCCTTCCTGGAAGAGGGGTGGCCGGAGGCCAAGGAGGTGGAGTTCCTGGGCGTGTGGGCCGGGGACCCGCCCCGCCTTGAGCCCCTCGCCCGGGCCCGGGTGAAGAGGCGGGAAGAGATGGGGGCGTGAGGTGCACGCGCGTTTCTTCGGGATACCGTCCTGGACGGAGAGGAAAGCGCGCACACCCCTGTGCCGTCCAGGACAGCGCCCCTTCCCCATGCGCACGCAGCGTACGCGATGGTTTGTGCCGTCTTGGAATGCGTTTCCCCGCGTTTTGAGGAGGAGCGCCCCCAAGGGTATCGGCAGGGGCACGGTGCCCGCTTGAGGAGGTCGTCAAGCCCGGCTGGGGGCAGGTCAGGAGGCGGTTCCGGCGCTTCTTGCCATTGGACGTGGCTCCCGTCCCAGCGCCCGAGCTCCGTGTGCCGCAGAAGGGCCTCCAGGGCCAGGTAGCCCGCCCTCTCCGCCTCCTCCACCCCCCAGGGGAAGGCGCCAGGCCCGCACTCTCCCGGAGCGAAGGACCAGGAGGGCATGCGGGCCCTAGGGCTCCGAGGCGAGCCAGAGGGCGAGCTCTCCCTGGGGAAGTAGGGACCAGACCAGCCGCTCCTCCCGGCCGCGCAGCCGGCTAACCGCCCGCGCCAGGACCTGGGCCACCCTGTCCACCTCGAGGACCATCCCCGCCTCCCCTAGGCCCCTACGGCCTCCTCCAGGAGGAGCCTGGCGAAGGCTCCCCAGGACCTAGCCGCCTCGGGATTCTGCCAAAGGCCGAGCCGCTTGGCCTCCCGCCAGGTGAGGAGGTTGAGCTCCCCGGGGTCCTGGAGGGTGGGCAGGAGGAGCAGGGGGGAGTAGCGGAGGGAGAAGCCCCGCCTCCTCAACCAGTGCAGGTAGTCCTCCCAGACCTCCCGGAAGAAGGGGTGCCAGAAGGGGAGGGGAGGAAGGCTTTGATGGAAGGGGAAGAGGTGGGTGGAAGCGGCCGCATACCCCCGGTACTCGAGGGGCTGTTCCCGGATCAGGGCGGCTACCCAGAGGGCCTCCCGCCCCTGGAAGCGCCGGAAGGCCACCAGGTTGGCCAGGCTCTCCTCCACCACCCGGCCCCAGCTCTCCCGGTAGGGTCGGGAAAGAAGTCCGCGGTGTCCATGAGGGCGTGCCCCAGCTCGTGGTAGTAGACCTTGTCCACCGCCACCTCCCCCGGGACCCCCACTCTCCCCGCCCAGGCTAGGATCCGCTCCGGGCAGAGGAGGATGGCGGGCCCTTCCTCGGCCGCAAAGGCGGCGAGGGCCTCGGGGGCGGGCTCCCGGGCTGCCAGGCGGGGAACATCCCTCTTCCTACCGGGGTCCAGGCGGCGGAGGTAGAGGCCTGCGGCCACGAACACCGCCTGCCTTCCCCAGGCCTCCCCGTCCTCCACCTCCAAGTCCCGGAGGGGGGCGAAGGGGTCCTCGTCCTCTTCCAGGTCGCGCTCCCTCAACCAGCGGAGGCGTTCGCGGAGGCGCTCCTCCAGGAAGAAGCGGCGCCGCTCGGGCGGGTAGAGGCGGTCCATCTGGGCCTCGCTCACCAGGTAGACGGGAAGGCGGGCGGCTAAGGCGGCCAAGGAGGCATCCAGGCGCCCCCAGAGCTCCTCGCGGCCGAAGTCCAGGCGGTCCCCCTCCAGGGAACCCAGGTCGTGGATCCTCACGGGCACGCTCTCCATCTTCTTCTTCTTCACGGCTTCCTCCTTTCCTCACTCGGGTAAAAACACCTTCGTCCCCTCCCCTAGGAGGAGCTCCCGCCACCGCTCGGGCCGCTCGGTGTGGACGGGGAGGAGGTAGCGGGGCCGCAGGCGCCGCACCGCCTCCAAGAGGTCGGGCTCGGGGGCGTGGCCGGAGGTGTGGAAGGGGTTTTTCACCTCAGCGGGGTCTTGGGGAAAGCAGGCCAGGCCCTCGGGGAGGAGGTGGAAGTCCAGGCGCCGCAGCCAGGCCAGGAGGACCCCCAGGTCCAGGATCTGTTCCTGATCGGCCCAGTAGGAGTTGCTGAAGATGTAGGCCCCCCGCCTCGCCTTCCTGCCCAGGGCGGCCTCCAGAAGGCGCAGGTCCAGGAGGCGGTTCACCTCGTAGAAGCCGAAGGCCAGGAGGTAAGCCCCGGGGTCTTGGGCCACCTCCTTCAGGGAAACCTCCCGAACGGGAGCCTCCTCCCAGAGCGCGTTCTCCCACGCCCCCGCGCGGTTTTTTTTCCTCCTTGAGCACCAGGACCTCCCGGAGGACCCCTTCCCAGGGGTGGGGCTCGGCCTCCGCCAGGCCGAAGAGGAGGTAGGCGTCCTTGGCGGTGACCACCAGGCCCCGCCCCACATCCCGCGCCACCTCCAGGCAGGAGAGGAGGCGCTCCAGGTTGCGGGGGGGCGAAGTCCACGGCCACCGGGCACCCCTCCCACCGGCCACCTCGGCGTGGAG
>BBBN01000171.1 GCA_001311585.1 Thermus sp. JCM 17653 | reverse complement strand
CCGGCACGTGGAGGCCCTGGCCCACGTGAGCGCCCTTACCCGCGAGGTGGCCCGGGCCCTGGACCCCAACGCCGTGCTGGAGACCCTGGCCCGGGCCTTGGCGGAGCGCTTTGGCTTTTACCGCGTCACCGTGGCTTGGTGCGGGGGGAGAGGCTCCTTGGCCACCTCACCGTGAAGGGGAAGGAGGTCTTCTGGACCGAGGGGAAAAGCGGCCTCCACCTGGCCCTGGCCTCCTCCCCTGACCCCATGGCCCGGGCGGCCCGGGAGCGGCGGAGCCTCCTGGTACCCAGGGAGGCCCTTCCCCCGGGGTGGCCCAGGGGATGGGGCCCAAGGTGGCCTTCGTGCCCGTGGTGGCCGAGGAGACCGTCCTCGGGGTGTTGGCCGTGGACCACGGGCCCGGCGGCCCTGCGGTTTCCGAGGAGGAGGTGCGGTACCTGGAGCTTTTGGCGGGAGCGGCGGGGGTGGCCTTCCGCAACGCCGAGCTTTACCGGGAGAGGACGCGCCTTTCCCTGGCCCTGGCCGCCGAGAGAACCCGGCTTTCCCAGGTGCTGGAGGAGTTTCCCGACGGGGTGGTGGTCCTCTTCGGGGAGCGGGGCTTCGCCAACGGCCGGGCCGGGAGGCCTTGGGCTTAGGGGTAGAGGTAGCCTTGGAGGACCTTCCGCCGCCTTGGCCCCCGCTTTGGAAGGGGGCAGGCTGGAGCTCACCTTGGGCGGGACCACCTACAGCGTGCGGGGGCAGCAGGTGGGGGAGGCCAGGATCCTGGTCCTCCACGACATCAGCGAGCGCACCCGCATGGAAAGGGCCCTAAGGGACCAGGTGGCCTTCACCCAGGCCCTGGTGGACGTGGCCCAGGCGGCGCTGCGCCAGCGGGGCCTACCGGCTTTGGGCCGGGCCATCGTGGAGCGGCTCATGGCCCTCTTCGCCGCCCAGGAGGGCGTGCTCCTTGCGGAAAGCGGGGGAAAGGCGGAGGTGCTCTACAGCACCTGCTCCCTTCCCGAGGAGCTTCCCCGGCCCAACCTCCTGGAACGGGCCCTGGAGGAGGGGGGGCCCTTGGGCGTGGAGGCCCTGACGCCCCAAGACTGCGCCCTGGCGGGGGCCCTGGGCCTGGAAAGCGCCCTGGTGGTGCCCTTCCGCGCCGAGGGGTTTAGGGGCGCCCTCCTCCTGGGTTACCGGAAAGGGCGGCGCTTTTCCGAGAGGCTTCCTTCCCGCCTGGGGCAGGTGGCCACCCTTCTGGCTTTGGTCCTGGAGAAAGGGCGGTTTTTGGCCCTTTTGGAGGCGGAGGAGGACCGCCTCAAGGCCCTTCTGGAAAACTCCCAGGACGTGGTCTACGTGCTGGACCAGGAAGGAAGGGTCCGCTTCGTCAGCCCTAGCGTCCGGGGCCTCTTGGGTTACGAGCCCGAAGGGCACAAGGAGGCCCCGGTGCACGCCCTGGACTTCGTCCACCCGGAGGACCGGCCCAAGGCCGAGGCCTTGCTTAGGGAGCTCCTTTCCCGGCCGGGCCACACCCTCACCGGGGAGTTTAGGGTCCTCCACAAAGACGGCACCCCCATCCCCATGGAGGCCTGGGGGCGGAACCTCCTCCAGGACCCCAGGGTGGGGGGGGTGGTGGTGGACCTCCGGGACCTCAGGCCCAGGCTCGAGGCCGACCGGGTCAAGGGGGAGTTCATCGCCGCCGTCTCCCACGAGCTCCGCACCCCCTTGGCGGTGATCATGGGCCTGGCGGAGCTCCTTAAGGAGGAGCCCCTCTCCCCTTCGGCCCAGGAGTCGGTGGACCTCATCCTGGAAAGCGCCTTCCGGCTCAAGACCATGGTGGACAACCTCCTGGACACCAGCCGCCTCGAGGCGGGCCGCTTTGAGATCTCCAAGCGCCCGGTGTCCCTGAAGCCCCTCCTCATGGACCTGGCCCGGAGCTTCCAGGGGGTGGCCCGGCTTTCCGGGGTGGCGTTCCAGGTGGAGGTGGAGGAGGCCCTGCTGGAGGCGGACCCCGAGCGCCTGGTGCAGGTGGTGGGGAACCTGCTCTCCAACGCTTTTAAGTTCACCCCTCCCGGGGGAAGGGTGGGCCTAAGGGCGAAGCGGCTCGGGGAAAACCTGGTCCTGGAGGTCCAGGACACCGGCCCCGGGATCTCCCAGGAGGAGCTTCCCAGGCTTTTCCAGCGCTACGCCCGGGCCAATAACGCCCGCACCCGGGGGGTCTCCGGCACCGGGCTTGGCCTTTTCATCTCCAAGCACATCGTGGAGGCCCACGGGGGACGGATAGAGGTGGAGAGCGAGGAGGGGAAGGGAAGCCTCTTCCGGGTTATCCTACCCCTATATGGCCCGCATCCTTCTGGTTGAGGACGAGCCCCTGGTGGCCCACATGGTGCGCCGCCTCCTGGAGCGGGCCGGCCACCAGGTGGACTGGGCCCCTTCGGGCCAAAAGGCCTTGGAGCGCTTCGGGGAGGGGTATGACCTCTTGATCTGCGATCTGGTGATGCCTGGCGTGCCGGGCCTCGAGGTGATCCGCCGGGTCCGGGCCAAAAGCCCCATCCCCATCCTGGCCCTTTCCGCCAGCGTCTCGGCCCGAAGCCAGGAGGAGGCCTTGGAGGCCGGGGCCCAGGCCTTCTTGGGCAAGCCCTTCGAGGCCCAGGCCCTTCTCGCCCAGGTGGAAAGGCTTGTGCAGGGTTAGCCCCATCCCCTATAGTGGGAGGCCAAAGGAGGCCTTATGGAGCGGCGGAGCTTTCTTAAGCGGGTGGGGGTGGGCCTTGCGGCGAGCCTCGCCTACACCGCCTTCGCCCAGGCGGCCCCCCAGGTGCGCTGGCGGCTGGTTTCCAGCTACCCCAAGAGCCTGGACACCCTCTTCGGCGGGGCCGAGGACCTGGCCAAGCGGGTGGCCGAGCTCACGGAGGGGCGCTTCCAGATCCGCGTTTACCAGGCGGGGGAGATCGTGCCCGGGGGGCAGGTGCTGGATGCCGTCCAGGGGGGGACCGTGGAGGCGGGCCACACCTACGGGCCCTTCTACGTGGGGAAAAACCCCGCCCTGGCCTTTGACGGGGGTGTGCCCTTCGGCATGACCTACCGCCAGCACAACGCCTGGATGCTCTTCGGCGGGGGGCTGGAGCTTCTTAGGCAGGTCTACGCCGACTTCGGGGTGATCCAGTTCCCCGGGGGCAACACCGGAGCCAGATGGGGGGCTGGTTCCGCAAGGAGATCAAGGCCCTTGGGGACCTCAAGGGCCTCAGGATGCGCATCCCCGGCCTGGGCGGGCTGGTGATGGGCCGGCTTGGGGTGGTGCCCCAGACCCTGGCGGCGGGGGACATCTACCCGGCCTTGGAGCGGGGGACCATTGACGCCACCGAGTTTTCCGGCCCCTACGACGACGAGAAGCTGGGCTTCTACAAGGTGGCCCGCTACTACTACTACCCCTCCTTCTGGGAGCCAGCGCCCAGCTCTCCTTCCTGGTGGGGCAAAAGGCGTGGCAGGCCCTTCCCAAGGAGTTCCAGGAGGCCTTCCAGGTGGCGGCGGCCGAGGTCAACCTCACCATGATGGCCAAGTACGATGCCCAAAACCCCAAGGCCTTGGAGCGCCTTCTCAAGGCGGGGGTGCGCCTCAGGCGCTGGCCCGGCGAGATCATGAAGAAGGCCCTGGAGGAGGCCCAGGCCCTCTACGAGGAGCAGGCGGCCAAGGACGCCACCTACAAGAAGGTCTACACCGCCTACTGGGCCTTCCGGGGCGAGCTTTTCCGCTGGTTCGCCGTGGCGGAGCTGGGTTACGAGACCTTCGCCTTCCCCGCCGCTTAGTCCGCCTTTTCCAGGCGCACGGCGCTCACCTTGTACTCGGGGATGCGGCTTATGGGGTCCAGGGCGTCCAGGGTGAGGCGGTTGGCGGGAGCCTCGGCGAAGTGGAAGGGGGCGTAGACCACCCCTTCTGGGGTGCGGTCCGTGACCCAGGCCTTGGCCCGAATCCGCCCCCTCCGGCTTACCACGTAGACGGGCTCCCCGTCCCCTAGGCCCAAGCGCTTTGCGTCCAAGGGGTTCACCTCCACCCGCATCTCCGGATAGGCCTGGTTGAGCTGGCTGTTGCGGCTTAGGGTCCCCCCGTGCCAGTGGAAGAGGACCCGGCCTGTGGAGAGGGTGAGGGGGAAGTCCTGGGAGGGGGTTTCCGCCGGGGGCGTGTAGG
>BBBN01000170.1 GCA_001311585.1 Thermus sp. JCM 17653 | reverse complement strand
TGGTGGGGGAGGAGATCGCCCGGGGGGCGGAAAGGGCGGCGGAGGAGGGGAGGGCCCTGGTCATCGTGGCCGCCTCCGGGGGAGCGAGGATGCAGGAGGCCGCCTTATCCCTCATGCAGATGGCCAAGACGGTGATGAGCCTGGACCTCCTTTGGGCCAAGCGCCTGCCCTACGTTTCCATCCTTACCGACCCCACCACGGGGGGGGTGACGGCGAGCTTCGCCGCCCTAGCGGACGTGATCTTCGCCGAGCCTGGAGCCTGATCGGCTTCGCCGGGCCCCGGGTCATCCGCCAGACCATCCGGCAAGAGCTCCCCGAGGGCTTCCAGCGTTCGGAGTTCCTCTTGAAACACGGCATGGTGGACCGGGTCACCGACCGCAGGAAGCTCAGGGAGGAGCTGGTTCGGGTGCTTCGGCACCTGCACCCGGGAGTGGCCTATGCCCCTGGAGTTTGAAAAGCCCATCCTGGAGCTGGAAAAGCGCATTCAAGAACTCAAGGAGACGGCCCAGGCTACGGGGGTGGACCTAGAGGCCGAGATCCGCCTCCTGGAGGAGCGCCTGGACCGGCTCAAGAAGGAGACCTACGGGAACCTCACCCCCTGGCAACGGGTCCAGCTTGCCCGCGCCCCCGGGAGGCCCACCACCCTGGACGTCCTGGAAAAGGCCTTCCAGGACTTTATAGAGCTCCACGGGGACCGGGCCTTCGCCGACGACCCCGCCATGGTGGGGGGGCTCGCCTACCTGGAGGGGGAGAAGGTGGTGGTGGTGGGGCACCAGAAGGGCCGGGACACCAAGGAGAACCTGCAGCGCAACTTCGGCATGCCCCACCCCGAGGGGTACCGCAAGGCCATGCGCCTCATGGACCTGGCGGACCGCTTCGGCTACCCCTTCCTCGCCTTCATCGACACCCCCGGGGCTACCCCGGGGTCTCCGCCGAGGAGCGGGGCCAGGCCTGGGTCATCGCCCAGAGCATCCAGCGCATGAGCCGCCTGAGGGTCCCCGCCATCGCCCTCATCCTGGGGGAGGGGGGAAGCGGCGGGGCCTTGGCCATCGCCGTGGCCAACCGGGTCCTCATCCTGGAGAACGCCTGGTACTCGGTCATCAGCCCGAGTCCTGCGCCGCCATCCTGTGGCGGGACGCCAAGGAGGCCCCCAAGGCCGCCGAGGCCTTGAAGCTCACGGCGAAGGACCTCCTCCAGCTCAAGGTGGTGGACGCCATCGTCCCCGAGCCCGAGGGCGGGGCCCACAAGGACCCGGAGGGGGCCATCCGGAACATCAAGGAGGCCCTTCTCAAGACCCTGGAGGAGCTTAAGGGGCTTTCCCCGGAAGCTCTTTACCAGGACCGCTACCGCCGCTTCCGCGCCCTTGGAGCCTACGCCGAGCCTTAAGGGGCCTTGGCCTTTTTCCCTCAGGATTTTCACACCTTGGGCTTAGCCTAAAGGCGGAGGTGAGGGAGATGCGGAAACTCCTCATGGCGGCTTTGGGCCTGGGCCTCGCCTTGGCCCAGCAGATAACCCCTCAGGCATCATCGTCAACCCGGTGCCCACGGACCTAAGGGTGAAGGTCTGGTGGATAAGGACCCCGGCAAAAGGGGGGGTGCCGTCTACCAGGTGGGCGAGCCCATCTTTATCTACGTGAACGTCAACCAGGACGCCTACGTCTACCTCTTCAACATCAACGCCGACGGCCGCATAGACCCCATTCTGCCCAACGCCTACGAGCGGGACAACTTCCTCCGGGCGGGGGAAACCCGCCGCTTCCCCCCGGAAGGGGCCCGTTACCGCTACACCGTGACCGGCCCCGAGGGGGAGGACCGGATCCTGGCCGTGGCCAGCCGGCGCCCCCTCTCCTTAGGGGAGATCCTGGACGTGGAGGGGAACCGGGTGCGGGTCCAGGGAGCGGAAGGCCTGGCCCGGGCCCTCTCCATCGTGATAGAGCCCCTGCCGGATAGGGACTGGGTCACGGACGTGGCCCGGTACTTCGTGGGCCGCATGGCGCCCCCTCCCCCGGCCGCGGCCACCTTGAGCGTGGACTCCAGCCTCAAGGGGCGGAGGTCTACCTGGACGGCCGCCTCCAAGGCCGCACCCCCCTCGCCCTTTCCGTGAACCCGGGGCGGCACGAGGTGGAGCTTAGGCTTTCCGGCTACCGGCCCTACCGGGCCACGGTGAACCCCAAGCCTGGGGAGCAGGTGCGGATCTTCGCCCAGCTTGTCCCCGAGCCCCAGCAGGGGACCCTGGGCGTGAGCTCCACCCCATCCGGGGCCGAGGTGTACGTGGAGGGGGTCTTGCGGGGCCGCACGCCTTTGAGCCTGGCCCTTCCTGAGGGCCGCTATCAGGTGGAGCTCAGGCTTTCCGGCTACCAGCCTTACCGGGCCACGGTCCAGGTGCGCCGGGGCGAGACCACCCGGCTGGAGGTCCGCCTGGTGCCCCTACCCCGCACCGGCACCCTCTACCTGGAAACCAGCCCCCAGGGGGCGGAGGTCTACCTGGGGGGCCGCCTCCAGGGCCGCACCCCCTTGCGCCTGAGCTTGGACGAGGGCACCTACCGGTGGAGTTCCGCCTCCCGGGGTACGAGCCCTACACGGCCTCGGTCCGGGTGGAGGGGGGGCGGGAAACCCGGCTTTCCGCAACCCTGAGGCCCCTGCGCACCGGGGAACTCCTCCTGGAGGCCAGGCCCGAGGCGCGGAGGTCTACGTGGATGGCCGCCTGCTGGGGCGGGCTCCCCTTAGGGTGAGCCTCGAGGCCGGCTTGCACGAGGTGCGGGTGGTGGCCCCGGGCCACGCCGAGTACCGGGCCCAGGTGGAGGTGCGCCCCGGGGAGAGCCTGCGCCTTTACGTGGAGCTGGTCCCGGTGCGGGGGGTCTTGGAGCTTTACCTCAACGTGGAGGCCCGGGTCTTTCTGGACGGGGAGGAGGTGGGGGTGGCCAAGGGGGGCTACCTCCGCATCGAGGTCCCCTTCGGCGAGCACGAGCTTACCCTGGTGGCCAGGGGCTACCGCACCCTGGTCCAGACGGTGCGGGTGAGCGGGAACCAGGTGCTTCGCCTCACCCTTAATCCCCTCTAGCCTTTTCCCGGGAGGGGGTCCCACCCCAAACCAGGGTGGGGCCTGTCCTAATACCCCTTTGGCGTGAATCCTTCGCCTAAGCCCAAGTACGGGAGTCCTGCGGGCCTTTTTGACCGGGCCCCCCATGCTGGCGCAAGCCAGCATGGGGTGGTATAAGTACCCCACCGTCGGCTTTGGGGGCCCCAAAAAGGCCTTCTCCTGGCCCTAGCCGAGAGTTCCCTGAGGCCATTGGGCCAGGAGTACCATGGTGGGGATGGAGGCCATCGTTTTGGCGGGAGGCGAGGAGCCCTGGGCGAAGAAGTACGGGGTGAGGAGCAAGGCCCTGGTGCTACCGGGGAAGACCCATGGCGGAATGGGTCCTGGAGGCTTTGAAGGAGGCGGGGCTTCCGGCCATCTACGTGGGGGAGAACCCGGGGCTTTCCCCTCCTCCAAGGCTTACCCTCCCCGACCGGGGAAGCCTCCTCGCCAACCTCGAGGCCGCCCTGGCCCAGGTGGAGGGGAAGGTCCTGGTGGCCACCGCCGACATCCCCCACCTGAGGGCGGAGGCGGTGCGCTTCGTGCTGGAGAACGCTCCGGAGGCGGCCTTGGTCTACCCCATCGTGCCCAAGGAACAGGTGGAGGCCCGCTTTCCGGGGAACCGCCGCACCTACGCCCGCCTGCGGGAGGGCACCTTCACCGGGGGGAACCTCCTCCTCCTGGACAAGGCCCTCTTTTTCCAGGCCCTGCCCCTGGCCAAGGAGGTGGTGGCCCTCCGCAAGAGGCCCCTGGCCCTGGCCCGGCGCATCGGCTGGGACATCCTCCTGAAGCTTCTTCTGGGAAGGCTTTCCCTGGGGGACCTGGAGGCGCGGGCCAGGCGCCTTTTGGGGGTGGAGGCCCGGGCCTTCCCACCCCCTACCCCGAGGTGGGGGTGGACGTGGACCGGGAGGAGGACCTGGTAAGCTAAGCCCATGCGCACGGTGAAGGAGCTTCGCCTGGCCGGGCTTTTCGCCTACCTGGCGGCCCTGGTCCTGGGGCTTCTCTTCTCCTTGGTGGCCCACTACCTCCTGGGGGGGACGGGGCAGCTGGGGTGGGGCGGTTTCAACTTCTTTGGCCTTCTGGAGGGATG
>BBBN01000169.1 GCA_001311585.1 Thermus sp. JCM 17653 | reverse complement strand
GGGGGGTGGACCCGGTGGAGGCAGGCCGGTCCCTGGTGGCCTTGCAGTGCTCCAGCTGCCACACCGTGAGCCGCCAAACCGCCTTCCTCGGGGGATGCGTCCCCTGGCGGTCATGTTCGCCCGGCGGGGGATGACGAGCAAGGAGCAGATTCGCGGCTACCTCGAGGCCATAGGCGGCTTCCCCTACATGCACCCCGTGGTGGGCACGCCTGAGGAACGGGACTACATGGCGGCTTACCTGGAAAAGTTCGTGCGTGAGTACTACGGCGCCAAGGCGCAAGGAGGTGGTCAATGAACCCGGAAGCCCTTCTCGCCATGCGGGACCCTCTGGGGGCCCCGGTGCACCCGGGGGTGGTGCAGGTCCTCCTGGTAGTCACCTACGTGCTGCACATCTTCTTCGTCACCACGGCCATAGGGAGCCTTGCCCTGGGGCTTTACGGTCTTCGGCGCCCCGAGGAGAACTGGCAGAGGCTCGCCCAGGTGGCCGTGCGCCTCGCCGTCCAGGCCACGGGCCTCGGCATCACCATGGGCATCGCCCCCCTCCTCTTCGTGCAGGTGATCTACGACCCCGCCTGGTACAGCGCCACCACCCTGATGGGCTTGTGGACCACCCTCTTCATCCCCGTGGTGGCCCTGGGCTACCTCTTGCTCTATGTCCTCTACCTCAGGGGCAACGCGGTGGGGGTGGGTTACGTGAGCCTGGCGCTCCTCCTCCTGGCAGGCTTCATCATGCACAGCCTGGCCAGCGCAGGCCTCTACCCCTCGCGCTTCCTTGAGTGGTACGCCCCGGGAGGGGTAGCGGACACGAGCGGCACCCGCTTCCACGGCTATAACCTCCCCCGCTTCGCCGCCCTGCTCTTCGGGCAGGCCGCCCTCTCCCTAGGTGATGCTTCACCTCTTCGCCTGGTACTTCCGCAGGCGCGAGGACGTGCCCGCCACCTTCCTGGATTTTGTGGAGCGCATAGGACAGGGTGCCCTGCGCCTGGGGGGCGTCCTCTTCGCGGGCTTCGGCCTGCTCTGGGCCTTTACCCAGGGAAGGGAGCTGGCTTCGCCCCGCTTTTAGCCCTGGTGGCTTGGTGGTGGGGGGGCTTTTCTACCTCCACGCCTCCCGGGCCACCAAGGAGGGGGCCTTGGGTACCTTGGGCCTCTACCTGAGCGCCCTGCTCCTGGTGGGGGTGGTGCGGGAGGCCCTGCGGGCAGACGCCTGGGGGCGCCTGGGGTACAAGGTCTGGGCCTACCCCTTCGTCTGGGACTGGGGCTCCATCCTCTACTTCGTGGCCACCGCCCTGGCGGCCATCCCCGTCATCGTCTACCTGGCCCAGGTCCTCTACGCCTCGGGCGCCGGGCCTAAGGGAGGGGACCCCGCCCCTCGGGTGGAGCGCTTCGGCGACCTGGGGGTGAAGCTCCTCGTGGGGTGGTTCGCCTTCTACTTCGCCCTGGGGCTTTACGTGGCCCTGCGCAACCTCTGATACCACCTCATGGCCCAAACCCGTGTGTAGCCACGCGGGGGTCCCGGTAAAGAAGGTCCGCCGGGCCCCCGCGCCCGGCCTTGGGCCTCGAGGGCCACGCCCCTAAGCGCCCGCACCTCGGCTTTGGGACATGGGATGCACGGGGGTGGGAGAGGGCTTCTTGGGGCCCCGTCGGCGCCAGGAGCGGAACCCGGCCCCCCACCCTAGGGGGCGATGAGGTCCAGGGCCGTGGGCACCGCTGGCCATACCGCCTCCAAACAGACCCGCACGGCCTTCGGGTTTCCCGGAAGAAGAAGGACCAGAGCCCTTCCCACCACGCCGCCCGTAGCCCGGGAGAGGAGGGCGTTGGGCGTCTCCCGAAGGGAAGCCGCCTCATGGCCTCTCCGAAGCGGGGAGCTCTTTGTGCCACAAGGGGGCTAGGGCCTCCGGAGTCACGTCCCTCGGAGCGGGGCCTGTTCCCCCGGTGAAGAGGACCAGGAGGGCCCCCCAGTCCAAGGCCTCCCTGAGGGCTTGCCTGATGGCCTCCTCCTCGTCGGGCACCAGGGTCCGAAGTACCTCCACTTCCCGAAGCTTTTCCCGGAGGAAGGCCTCGGCCTCAGGCCCGGAGAGGTCATGGTAGACGCCCCGGAAGGCGCGGTCGGAAACGGTGATAACGGCGGCCTTCATGGGAACATCCTAGCAAAGGCCTCTTGTATTCCCTCCCGGTCCAGACCCTCCCCGATGAAGACCATCCGGTTAAGCCTGGGCCCGGGGGGCCATGGGGGGCCCTTCTCAAAATCCAGCAGGGCGTAGACCCCGTGGAAGCGCAGGGGGTGGCGGGACCCCTTGAGGTTCACCTCTCCTTTGGAGCGAATCGCGCGTCCCCTCCGGAAAGGTCCCCGGGAGAAGACCATGTCTTCCAGGAACTCTTTCAAGGCTTCCAGGTCCACCTCCCCTTCCCTCACCAGGGAAACGCTTTCCAAACCCTCCCGATGAGCGTGGACGGGGGGTGGAACAAGGCGGAACCCTTGGGCCCTTCGGGGGAACAGGGCCTCTTGCGCCTCGAGGCCCTCTCCCCGAAACAGGCGGCGAAGAGGGGCCAGGGGGTTAAGGCGGCGTAGGGCTTCTTCGGCCGCTCGCACCTCCTCTTCCGAGGCGCGGTCGGTTTTGGAGATCAAGAGCAGGTCCGCGTAGACCACCTGGGCCTTGGCCTCGGGGAAAGAGAGGTAAAGCCCCAGGTGCAAGGGGTCCACCAGGGTCACCACCCCCGCCAGGCGGTAGGCCTCCCTCACCCCGGGGGAGAGGAAAACCCCGAGCAGGGGCCCGGGGTGGGCGAGGCCCGAGGTTTCCAGAAGGAGATGGCGGACCCCCCCCTTCCGGCGCAAGGAGGCCAGGACGGCCACCAGGTCCTCCAGAGAGGCGCAACAGGCGCACCCCTCCGCCAAGGCCTCCGCCCGCCCCTCCACCAGAAGGTGGTCCAGGGGGACCTCGCCGTACTCGTTGACGACCACGAAGAACCCCTCGGGGTCCTCCCTCAGAAGGCGGTTCACCAGGGTGGTTTTGCCGCTCCCTAGGAAACCGGTTATAAGGGTCACGGGGACTCTGGGGTCCAAAAGCCCTCCCTCCGGCTACAAGAGCAGGCCCTCGTGCGCCCCGGGGGCTCAGAGGGTGATCACCTGGTCCACCTTGCCCTTAAGAGCCTGGTACAGGTCAGGGAAGCACCCCACCTCCACCCCCTCCACCACGTGGGCCGCCGTCCGGCAGTCCCCGGGGGTGGTGCGCCCCTCCCCCTCTGGGGTGCACCAACGCGGTTCCCCTTGGGCCAGACCCCGCTCCAGGCACAAAGATCGCACATCATAAGGAGAATCCCCTTCTCCTTGGCCACCTTGGCGAGCCTCTCCCCGAGGGGGTTGCCCTTCTGCAGGATCATGGTGTTGTCGTCAAAGAAGAAGATCCCCACCACCTCCACCCCGTGGACCCCGGCCTCCAGTTGGGGCAGGATCATCTGCCCCAGCTTGTGGCTTGCGGCCCGCGGGCTTGCCAGTATGTAGCTACGCGCACGATGCACCTCCTTTGCAAACTTAACGATAACAGGTTCTCATGTTTTTGTCAATAAAGCGGGGCGGTGTCCACCGCCCCGTGGCCTGCGAGTGGGGTACTTAGTGCTTCACCCCTTCCACCTGGAAGAGGGCCACCCTCGTGGGCTTACCCCCCACGGGGAACCGCCCGGTGACCTGGAACTCCTCCAGGTCCACCCGGACCACCTCTCCCCGAGCGGGGTCCGTGAGGAAGGCCAGCCCATGGCCCACGGCGAGGCCCGGGGTGGGGGCCCCTTGGGCCAGGGGGCTCACGGCCTCGAGGCTCCCCGCCAGCTTTCCCGTCTTGTCCAGCCGGTGGAGACGCCCGTCCTCCGTGAGGACGTAGAGGGCCTCCCCCTCGGGACCGAAGGCGAACCTGAGGGGCCTTGCCGGGAGGGGAAGGGGCTGGAGGCGGCCCTCCCCGGGGTGGACCAGGAGAAGCCCCTGGCCGAAGTTGCCCACCAGGAAGGGCCACTGGGGGTGGGAGGCCAAGGTCCGTACCCGGACCCCCTCCGGGGTCCCCTGGGGGTAGGGGAGCTTCCGGCCCGAAAGGCCCCGCCCCCGCTTTTCCACCAGGAGGACCCCGTCGGCGCAGCCGAAGGCGGCCACGTCCCCCAGCACCGCCTCCCCGTGGAGCCTCGG
>BBBN01000168.1 GCA_001311585.1 Thermus sp. JCM 17653 | reverse complement strand
AGGGGGTCATTGGCGAAGCGGCGGTAAAAGGGCCGCCAAGGGACCCCTTCCCTCCCGGAGAAAGGCCACCTCCTCGAGCTTTCCGCCGCGTGGACCATGAGGGGGATCCCCTCGGCCTTGGCCCACCCGGCAAGCCGCTGGAAAAGCGGGGGGCTCACGGAGTAGGGGGCGTGGGGGGAAAGTCCCACCCGCACCCTTCCTTCCCGCTTCCGCCAGGCCTCCACCTTTCGCCGCACCGCCTGGAAGACCTCCTCCGCCAGGGAAGGCTCCGGGGCGAAGACCTCGTAGAAGGCCACCCCGGGAGGGGGCTTTCCTCAAGGAGGAAGTCCATCACCTCGTCCTTGAAGACGATGTCGGCGAAGGCCCCTGTTCCCGAGACCAAAAGCTCCTCCAGGCCCCTTCTCGCCCCCTCGAGGCCCCGCCTTTCCCGGTGGGCCACCACGTGGGACAAAAAGCCCGCGAAGGGCCCCCGGTAAAGGGGAAGGAGGGAGAGGTCCAGGTGGGTGTGGGCGTTCACCGGGGGCGGGAGGAGGGCCTTGCCCTTGTGGACCACCTCCGCTTCGGGAAAGCGGGCCCTTAGCTCCTCCAGGCTCCCCTGGCCCACCACGAACCCGCCCTGCACCGCCAAGCCTCCCCGGAGCATGGGGGTGCCGAAGCCGGTGTAGACCACCTCGGCGGTCCAGAGCTCAGTCCTTAGCCAGGACATAGCGGTTGGGGTGGCGGAGGAAGTCCACCAGGCGAAAGCCCTGGGCGAAGTAGTGGGGGAGGACCAGGCGGCTGTGCTCCCGCCACTTTAGGGCGAGGGCGGGGTCTTCCCGGAGGATCCTCCCCCAGTCCTCGGGGATCTGGAAGAGGAGCCTAGGGGCCTCGAGGTCCAGCCTCGCCTCGAGGGGCACCCCCTCCTCCACCCGGTTCACCTGGGGGAGGCCCGCCGCCTCGGGCTCGGGCGGGGGGGCGTAGAGCCGGGCGTAGACCCTTTCGGAGAGGAGGTCCCACTCGGCGAGGAGCCGGTCCGAGGGGCCCCGGCGTTGATGCCGGACATGGGGCCGTAGTGGTCGGGGAGGTAGGTCCTGGCCGTGGCCCCGAGCTTCCGCAGGTTGAAGTTGGCGTTCACCCCCCGCAGGGGGTCAAAGGTCCAGACCACCTTGCGCACCCCGTGGCTCAAGCACCAGTCCCTTTGGAAGCGCTTGAGGAAGAGGGCCGCCCCCGTGCCCCGGTAGGCCTCCAGGACGCCCAGCATGTGGGAGTGGTGGAGGGCGGGGTCCTTGGTGGGGAAGCCGAAGACGAAGCCACCATCCTCCCCTCGGCGAAGGCCCCGGCCACGAGCCCCCCCTCGTCCTGGACGGCGATGAGGAGGCCCCTGGGCACCAGGTCGCTTTCCGAGCGCCCCCAGACCTCCCGCTGGAGGGCCACCACCGCCTCCATCTCTTCCCAGCCCCTCAGCTCGCGGACATGTACCTCTGCCATAGGGTGATCCGCTCCACGAAGGGAAGCTTTAGGTGGACCCCGATGCCCGGTCCCTCGGGCACGGGCATGAGGCCGTCCTTGGCCTCGAGGGCCTCCTCCACGAGGTCTTCCTCCAGTAGCGGCTCGCCGAGCTCACGTCCCCGGGCTTGGTGAAGCCGGGGAGGGTGGCCAGGTGGAGGTTGTGGGCCCTCCCCACTCCCGCCTCCAGCATCCCCCCATCCAGAGGGGGATCCCGGCGCTTTGGGCCAGGGCGTGCACCCGGAGGCTTTCCCCGTGGCCGCCAAGGCGGGCGGGCTTGACGTTGAAGACCCGCCCCGCCCCAAGCGCTATGGCCTTCCTCGCCTTCTCCGCGGAAGTGAGGCTCTCGTCCAGGCAGATGGGGGTGGAGAGTTCCCTTTGGAGCTTGGCGTGGTCCAGGAGGTCGTCGTAGGCCAGGGGCTGCTCTATGTAGTCCAGCTGGAGTTCGTCCAGGCGCTTGAGCCGGGCGAAGTCGGCGAGGCTGTAGGCGCTGTTGGCGTCGGCGGTGAGGGTGGCCTCGGGGAAGGCTTCTCGCACCGCCTTCAGGACCTCGTAGTCCCAGCCCGGCTTGATCTTGAGCTTGATGCGGCGGTACCCCTCCTTGAGGTGCTTTTCCACCGCCCTTAGGGTTTCCTCCACCGAGGGCTGGATGCCCAGGGAGACCCCCACCTCCACCGCCCTTCTCACCCCGCCCAGGACCTGCCAGAGGGGTTTCCCCAAGGCCTTGGCCCAGAGGTCAAAGAAGGCCATCTCCAAGACCGCCTTGGCCATGGGGTTGCCCCGGAAAGGAGAGAGGGCCTCCCTGAGGGCCTCGGGGTTAGGGAGGTCCTGCCCCAAGACCCTGGGCAGGAAGACCTCCTGGAGGAGGTACCGGGCGCCTTCCACGGTTTCTTCCCGGTAGAGGGGAAGGCGCTCCATCACCCCTTCCCCGAGGCCTTCCAACCCCTCCCCGAAGAGCCTCAGGAGGAGGATGGTCCTCTTGGTCTGCACCCCGAAGCTCGTTTCGAAGCGGAACTTTAGGGGAAGCTCCAAAACCCTTAACTCCGCCGCCTCTATCCGCACGGCTCCAGCACCTCCTTGCCCATGTAGGGGACGAGGGCCTTGGGGACCCGCACCCGGCCGTCTTGGAGCTGGTGGTTTTCCAGGAGCATGGCGAGGATCCTGGGGGTGGCCAGGGCGGTGTTGTTCAGGGTGTAGGCGTACCGGACCCGGCCTTCGGGGTCGCGGTAGCGGAGGTCCGCCCGCCTGGCCTGCCAGTCCAGAAGGGCCGAGCAGGAGTGGGTCTCCCGGTAGCGCCCCTCCGAGGCAGGTAGACCTCGAGGTCCACCTGCCGCCACTTCCCCGGGCCCATGTCCCCCGTGGCCACCTCCACCAGGCGGTAGGGGAGCTCCAAGAGCCTTAAGATCTCCTCGGCGTTTTCCAAAAGTTCCTGGAAGGCCCGGTCGGAGGCCTGAAGGCTTGCTCGGTGAGGACGTACTGCTCCACCTTGTGGAACTGGTGGACCCTAAGAAGCCCCCGCACGTCCTTGCCAAAGCTTCCCGCCTCCGAGCGGAAGGCCGGGGCGTAGCCGGCGTAGCGTAGGGGAAGGGCCTCATGGGGGAGGATCTCCCCGGAGTGGAGGGCGTTCAAGACCACCTCGGCGGTGCCCGTGAGGTAGAGGTCGGTTTCGGCGATGGCCCAGACCTGGTCCCGGGCGGCGGGGAAGTGGCCGGTGCCGATGAAGGCCTTCTCCCGGGCGTAGGAGGGGAGGGTCAGGGGGAGAAAGCCCCTTTGGGCCATGAAGTCCATGGCGAAGCGGAGGAGGGCGAGCTCGTAAAGGGCCAGGTCCCCTCTTAGGGCGTAGGAGCGGCTTCCCGATACCTGGCTGATCCTGGGCTCCCACCAGCCGTTCTTCTCCATGAGGCCACGTGGTCCAGGGGAGGGAAGGGGAACGCAGGGGGGCTTCCCACCCGCTTGATCTCCCGGTTCGCCTCCTCGCCCCCCACGGGCGCCCCGGGCCAGGGGGGAAGGGGGACCTGGAGGAGCAGGTTCTGAAGCCGGGCCTCCTTTTCCCTCAGGGCCTCCTCCAGGCGTTTCGCTTCCTCCCCAAGGGCCTTCCCCCGGGCGATGAGGGCCTCCTTCTCCTCCGGGGGGGCCTTGGGGACCCGCTTGGCCACCTGGTTGCGCTCCGTCTGGACCTCCTGGAGGCGCTTCTTCAAGTCCTGGACCTCCCGGTCCAGGAGGAGGAGGGCCTTTAGGTCCAGGTCCACCCCCTTCAGGCGGATGGCCTCCTGGTAGACTTCGGGGTTTTGCCGGAGGGCTTTCAGGTCCACCATGGCTACTCCAGCACCGGGGGCACCCGGAAGAAGCCGTCCTCGGTCTCGGGGGCCGCAAAGAGGGCCTCGGCCTGGGAGAAGGAGGGCTTGGGCACGTCCTCCCGCAGGCGGCCTGAGGCCTCCTCCGCTTCCTCCGCCTCCACCCGGGGCAGGGCGTCCACGAAGTCCAGGAGGCGCCTTAGGTCCTCCAGGAGAAGGGCTTCCTCCTCCGGGGCCAGGGGGATCTGGGCCAGGGCCTCCAGCTTGCGCAAGAGCTCGGGCGAAAGCTCCATGGGGGCTATCTTAGCTCAGCCGGTCCGCCAAGGCCCAGACCAGGGGGGCGAGGAGGAGGGCGGGGAGGAAGGAGGCCACCCGCACCCGCGTGAGGCCCAGGAGGTTGATCCCCACCCCCAGCACCATGAGCCCC
>BBBN01000167.1 GCA_001311585.1 Thermus sp. JCM 17653 | reverse complement strand
CCTGGGGGGAGGCGCGCACCCCTCGAGGCCCTGGCGGAGCGCCTCCTGGAGGAGGGCCCCAGGCCCCGCCTGGTGGTCCTGAACACGGTGAGGGAGGCGGTGGACCTCTACCGGCGCCTGAAGAAAGAGGGGCTACCCCACCTCCACCTCCTCACCAGCCACCTCATCCCCAAGCACCGGAAGGGCCGCCTCGAGGCCATCCGCAAGGCCCTGGCCGGGGGCGTGCCCCTGACCCTGGTGGCCACCCAGGTGGTGGAGGCGGGGGTGGACCTGGACTTCCAGGAGGGCTTCCGCGCCTTCGCCCCCCTGGAAAGCCTCCTGCAGACCGCCGGCCGGGTGAACCGGAACGCTCGGCGAGGGGCGGCTTTGGGTTTTGGACCTGGAGGGGGAAAGCGGGAAGAGGGTCTACGGGGCGGTCCTCCTGGACCGCACGCGGAGGGTTTTGGGCGGCCTCTTGGAGGGGGGCCTCGAGGACCGCGAGGCCTACCGCCTCCTGCCCGAGTACTACCGCCTGGTGGAGGAGGGCATCAGCCAGGCGAGGGGCCAGGAGGCCCTGGAGGCCCTCGAGGCCCTGGACCACGACCGCCTAAAGGGCTTTCGCCTCCTGGAGGAGGCCCCCTCCCTCCCCATCTTCGTGGAGTGGGACGAGGAGGCCACCCACCTCTTGCGGCGGCTAGAGGAGGCCCTCGCCCAAAAGGACCCCAAGGAGCGGCGGAAGGGCCTCCGCCTCCTCCCCAGGCTCCAGGCCTACACCGTGAGCCCCCTTCTCCAGCGGGCCCTCAAGAACCTTCCCCCGCCCCTCCTGGGCCGGGAGGACTGGCGGCACGTGCCCCGCGAGGCGGTGGCGGACTTCTACGACGAGGAGGAGGGGTTTTTGTGGGAGATGGAGCAGTTCCTCTGACGGGCACCCTCTTCTGGTACTTCGGGGTCTGCCCCCGGGAGGCCTGGCTCATGGGCCACGCCCTGGAGCCCTTCCCCGACCACGAGCTCCTGGCCTTGGGGCGGCTTCTCCAGGAAACGAGCTATCCTGGGAGGCGGAAGGAGGTGGCCCTGCCCGGCATGCGGCTGGACCTTCTGGAGGGCAAGGGAGGGACCCTGGTGGTGGCCGAGGTGAAGCGAAGCTCGGGCCAGAAGGAGGCCCACCTCCTCCAGCTCGGCTTCTACCTCCTCAGGCTTCGGGAGATGGGCCTCGAGGCCCAGGGGGAGCTCCGCTACCCCGAGGAAAGGCGGGTGGAGCGTGTGGCCCTCACCCCCGAGCTGGAGGCCAGGGTGCGGGAGGCGGAGGAGGGCCTCAGGGCGCTTCTAGCAAAGCCCGTCCCTCCCCACCCAAGCGCATCCCCGCCTGCTCGGGGTGCGCCTACCTCGAGTTCTGCTTCGCGGAGGAGAAGGATGGCTAAGCCGGTGTACGTGTTCTCCTCGGGGCGCCTCGGACGCCGGGTCAACACCATCGTCCTGGAGACGGAGGAGCGCAAGCGGCACCTCCCGGTGGAGCAGGTCTCCGAGCTCTACCTCTTTGGCGAGGTGGAGCTCAACAAGCGCTTCCTGGAGTTCGCCGCGCAGAAGGGGATCCTCCTCCACTTCTTCAACCGCTTCGGCTACTACGTGGGCTCCTTCTACCCCCGCGAGCACCTCCTGAGCGGCTACCTCACCCTGCGGCAGGCGGAGCACTACTTGGACGGCGGCCGCAGGCTAGACCTCGCCCGCCGCTTCGTGGAGGGGGGACTTGGGAACATCCTCCGCTTGCTGCGCAGGGAAGAGGCCGAGGGCAAGGACCTGGGGGCCATCCCTGGGCTTCTTGAGGAACTGCTGGCCAAAGCGGAGGACGCCCAAAGCGTGGGGGAACTCATGGCCCTGGAGGGCAGGGCCCGGGAGGCCTACTACGGAGCCTGGGAAACCCTCCTGGGCGAGGCGTGGGCCCTGGAGCGCTCCCGAAGGCCGCCCAGGGACCCCATCAACGCCCTCCTGAGCTTTACCAACTCCCTCCTTTATACCGCCATCCTGGCACAGATCTACCAAACCCACCTGGACCCCCGCATCGGCTTCCTGCACGAGGCCAACTACCGGCGTCACTCCCTCAACCTGGACGTGGCCGAGGTGTTCAAGCCCGTCCTCGCCGACCGGCTGATCTTCCGCCTCGTCCGCAGGGGGCAGGTGAAGCCGGGACACTTCCTGCGAGAAGGGGAGGGGGTCTTCCTCTCCGAGGCGGGAAAGAGGCTCGTGGTGGAAGAGTGGGAGAAGACCCTCCAGACCACCTACCAACACCGGGCCCTGAAACGGGCCGTCTCTTACAGAACCACCTTGCGCCTGGAGCTTTATAAGCTGGAAAAGCATCTGATCGGGGAGCAACCCTACACCCCCTACCGCCTGCGCTAAACTTTGACCAGGTCCAAGTTGGCGCCGACCCCCGATCCCCCCCAAAACCCCGGGGGGTTGACGCACGCCCCCCGTTCTGATACTTTGGCCTTAAGCGGCGGGGTTCTCCTCACCTCGGCCGCAGGGGTTCTTGAAAATGAAGATTAAAGCTCCATGAGAGGCTTGCGTCTGGGACAGCGCTTTGGCTCTTTTGACCGTACCTATGAGGGTTTGAAACGCTCATCAGGGTCATCCTACCACCTCTGGGGCCTGGGCTTTTGACCGTACCTATGAGGGTTTGAAACTGGAGATGGCCGTGGGGAACCCACAGGTCTTCGCCTCTCTTTTGACCGTACCTATGAGGGTTTGAAACGAGAAGCTATCATTTCAGTCCCTAAAGGACGGACGACTTTTGACCGTACCTATGAGGGTTTGAAACCCGGACGGGAGGACCTCCAGCGGGCGGCCCTCCGGGCCGCTTTTGACCGTACCTATGAGGGTTTGAAACCTGGATGCCTTGGCCAGGCGATCATGCGTCTCAAGCTTTTGACCGTACCTATGAGGGTTTGAAACGTAGATAGCCGCTCCTTTGTAGTCACCAGCGTAGTAAGCTTTTGACCGTACCTATGAGGGTTTGAAACGCCGCTTCCTGGACCCTGGCCCAGGCCTCTTTGCGGGCTTTTGACCGTACCTATGAGGGTTTGAAACGCCCCCTGAGCTGGTGGAGCTGGCTCGGGTGGCGTCTTTTGACCGTACCTATGAGGGTTTGAAACCCCTCAAGGTCTTCCCGTCTGAGACCGTAAGGAACCTCCTTTTGACCGTACCTATGAGGGTTTGAAACGGCCAGTTCCCTGGATCAGCGGCTAAGAGCACAAACTTTTGACCGTACCTATGAGGGTTTGAAACAGGCCCGGGCAGAGGCACCTCGTGGGCCGTGGCGCTTTTGACCGTACCTATGAAGGTTTGAAACAGTTCCGCCTGGCCTACGCTCTGAAAGTGAAAAACCTTTTGACCGTACCTATGAGGGTTTGAAACTAGCGGTGCTCTATGGCCGCCCCGTAGGGAAGGGCTCTTTTGACCGTACCTATGAGGGTTTGAAACGCCTTAGAGAGGAGAATATCGTAGACGGCGAGAAGACGCCTTTTGACCGTACCTATGAGGGTTTGAAACCACTTCCAGGTGGTGGAGGACGAGAAGGCCCTCGGCCTCTTTTGACCGTACCTATGAGGGTTTGAAACTTTGTTTGTCCTCATGAGGTTGCTATAAAAGAAACAGCCTTTTGACCGTACCTATGAGGGTTTGAAACAGCCGTCGGCTCCTGGCCCCCTACGCTGACCACTTCAGCTTTTGACCGTACCTATGAGGGTTTGAAACCCGAGCTCAGTATTCCTTGGGACGAGGCAGTATGGCTCAAGAAACCCCCCCGACTTACGCCCCCCTGGCCCTAGCCCGGGCCTACCTGTCCTGGGTGAAAGGCTCCTGAACCTGGGAGAGGAGGCCGACCCGGACGAGCTCCTGGACGCCGTGGAGGAGTGGCCCCTCTTCCGCCGCTACCTCCGGGACGCGGCCCTGGAGGACCGGGAGGCCGCCCTGGCGCTGGCCCGGGAGGCCTTCGCCGAGAGGGCGAGGCTCGCGGCCCAGGGCTTTCCCGTGCCCGAGACCTGGGAGGCCTTCCTCCAGAGGCTCGGCCTCTGAGGGCGAGGAAGACCGGGTCCGGGGTGAGCCCGGCCCTTCCCGTGGGAGGACCTTCTACGCCCCTAGAAGACCCGGGGCGCTTCCCCCCTTAGCCCTGGCAGGCCGGGTTTTCCGCCCCCTGCCTGCGCACAGCGCTCCGGCCTTTTGACGGCACCTATGGGGGCGCACAACACTGCGGTCACCC
>BBBN01000166.1 GCA_001311585.1 Thermus sp. JCM 17653 | reverse complement strand
CGCCCGCTACCTCCTCCACCGCGGGGAGGCACCCCTCCTCCTCTTGCCCCAGGTCCTTACCCATGTGCGCCGCATCGCCGTGGGCCTGGACGATAGCCCCGCAAGCCTGGCCGCCTTCCGGGTGGCCGAGGCCTGGGGCAAGGCCCTGGGGGCGGAGGTTTTGGGCCTTCACCTGGTGAGCGGGGCAGGGGGGTGTTGCTTCCCCACCTACTTGGACCCGGCGAGGCTTTCCGCCCAGGAGGTTCTGGAAAGGGCCAGGGCCCACCTAGAAGGCCTTCTTCGGGCCACCGGGGCGGTGGAGGTCTTTTGGGGAGAAGAAGAGCTGGACCTCCTGCGGCTCGCCGAGGCCCGGGGAGCGGACCTTCTGGTGCTGGGTTCCAAGGCCAAAAGCTCGTGGCGCCACCGTTTGGGGCGGATGGTGGAGGTCCTCGCCCCGCGAAGCCCCCTGCCCCTTTTGGTGGTCCCGGAGGCCGCGGTCTGGTAAGGTGGGCCCATGCGCCGCGGGCCCGGCTGGTTCCTCGCCCTTTCCGCCTACTGGTTCGCCACCAGCTTCAAGTGGTTCCTGGTCCTTCTGGTCCTCCTTCCGGCCAAGGTGGCCGAGCTTTCCCCGCCGGAGGAAAAGGCCACCCGCCTGGGCTTCCTCTTCGGCCTGGGGGCGGTGATGGCCATCCTGGGCCCGCCCCTCATGGGCTACCTTTCGGACCGCTTAGGGCGGCGGAGGCCCTTCCTCCTTTGGGGGAGCCTCCTCACCGCCTTAGCCCTTTGGCTTTTGGTCCACGCCCCGAGCTACGGGGCGCTCCTTGGGGCTTACCTCCTCCTGCAACTCGCCGACGACCTGGCCACCGGCCCCTACTCCGCCCTCATCCCCGACCTGGTGCCCAGGGGGGAAAGGGGCCAGGCCTCGGGGTACATGGGGGTTTTGCAGGTCCTGGGGCAGGTGCTGGGGGGAGCGGTGGGCTTTGGGCTACCCCTGGCGCCGCAGGCCTACCTGGCGGCCCTGGTGAACCTCCTGGGGGCCGCCTTTAGCCTCCCCTTGGTCCCCGACCGCCTGCCCCAGGCCAATCCCCGCCCCTTCCTGGCCACCGTGGCCGCCCCTTGGCGCGACCGGGACTTTCTTCTCGTCTACCTCACCCGCTTTCTGGTCATGCTGGGCTTCTACCTGGCCCAGACCTACCTCCAGTACTTCCTGGCCGACGTGGTAAGGGTCTTCGCCGCCTTGGGGCGGGTGCTCACGGAGGAGCCCTTCCAGGCGGTGGCCCTTTTGGGCCTCCTCATCTCTTTAGGGGCGGCTTTGGCCAGCGTGCCCGCGGGGAAGGCCTCGGACCGCTTGGGCCGCAAGCCCCTCATCTACCTTTCCGGGGCCGGGCTTGGGCTTTTGATGCCCTTTATTCTCCTCTTCCCCCACTATGAGGCGCTCCTTTTTCTCTCCCTCTTTTTCGGCCTCTTCTACGGGGTGTACCTGGCGGTGGACTGGGCTTGGTGGCCGATGTCCTCAAGGACCCCGAGGCCCACGCCACGGACATGGGCCTCTGGCAGACCTCCATCGTGGTGCCCCAGGTGCTGGCCGGGGCCTTTGGCCGCCCTTTGGACCTCCTGAACGCCCGGGAGCCCGGGCTGGGTTACGGGGTGCTCTTCCTCCTGGGGGGGATCTGCTTCCTCCTGGGGGCCTTCTTGGTGGCGGGCATCCGTCGGGCCCGTTGAGTCCGGGTAAGGGAGCGGCTTCCCCAAGGATTCCCGCCCCTACCTGGCTTTGGGCATTTGCCCGCTACACTAAGGCCATGGACCTCACCCACTTCAAGGAGGGCAAGCCCCACATGGTGGACGTCACGGAAAAGCCCGCCACCTTGCGCACCGCCACCGCCGAGGCCTTCGTGGAGCTCACGGAGGAGGCCTTGGCCGCTTTGGAAGGGGGTGGGGTGGGCAAGGGCGATCCCTTGGCGGTGGCCCAGCTGGCGGGGATCATGGCCGCCAAAAAGACCGCAGACCTCATTCCCCTCTGCCACCCCTTGCCCCTCACCGGGGTGGAGGTGAGGGTAGCCCTAGAGCGGGAAAAGGGGCGGGTGCGCATAGAGGCCACGGTGAGGACCAAGGCGGAGACCGGGGTGGAGATGGAGGCCCTCACCGCTTGCGCTGTGGCCGCCCTGACCGTGTACGACATGCTCAAGGCGGCCTCCAAGGGGCTTGTGATCTCCCAGGTCCGCCTCCTCCACAAAGCGGGCGGCAAGAGCGGGGAGTGGCGGCGGGGGGAGTAAAAGTACCCCCAGGGTGTATCCTAAGGGCATGCGCCTGGCCATAGCCCTCGCAAAGCAGGACGAGACCAAGGTGTATCCCGGCCCCTTCGGCCACGCTCCTCGCTTCGCCATTTACGAGGTGGCCGAGGACGGGGAGCCCCGTCTGGTGGAGGTGCGGGAAAACCCTTACGCCGCCATGGAAGGGGGGGACAAGCACCAAAGGATGCGGGAGCTCCTTAAGGACGTGGACCTTCGGGTGGGGGCCCGCTTCGGCCACGGGGGGTCCATGGGGGCTTTCCCCTTGCGGACCGCCTCGAGGTGGGCTCGGTGAGCGTGGCCGAGGCCCTTAAGCGGGTCAAGGAACGCCGAAATAGCGCCTAAGGAGTTCCCGGTCCTCCGGGGAAAGGGGGGTGCGCTCCAAGTAGACCTCCACCCCCCGCCGCACCTTCTCCGGCGGCTGGCCCTGAGACCAGGGGGTGGGAAGGGGGGACGCCCCTCCTTGGCCTTCCGGCGGAAGAAGACCCTCCTCCGGCCCCGAAGGGGGTGGGGGAGGCCTAAGGGGAGGGCCCTCGGACCCCCTTTCCCCTAGCCCTGGGAGCTGGCCTGAGGGGGCTTCTCCTGACCCGGGTTTCCCCTTCTCCTGGGCCCCTGGCCTGGGGGTTGTCTGCGGGAGGGGTTCCGAGGGGGTTTCCCCGGCCGCCCTTTCCTCCCTCCCGCCCGGGCCCTCTTCCCGGGCCTTTTCCCCCTCGGAAGAAAGGGGTTCCCCCGGGGAGGGGGTCTTCCGGGGCGAGCCGGGCGCCTTTGGGGGCTCCACGGTGTGCCCCACCCCGGGCGGAGGCCAGGCCCCACCTCCCCCCTTCTTCCAGAGGGCGGGGGCCAGGGCTAGGACCAGGGCCAGGAGATAGGCCAGGAGGAGCCAGGTGGGAAAAGGGGGCAGGTCCACCCGCACCCGCCTGGCCTCCTGCCAAAGCCTTTCTTCCCCGTAGGCCAGGGCCGTGGGGTAGGCGAGGCTCTTTCGGGCGATGGCCTTTAGGGCTTGGCCTTCAAAGCGCCGGGCGGGAAGCAGGAGGGCAAGGGGGGAGGCCAAGGCCCAAAGGGGGTGGAAAAGGCCCACCAGGGCTAAACCCAAGGCCAGGCCCAGGCGGTAGCGCCAGGCCAGGCGGGCGGCGTAAAGGCGGTGGAACCTGGGCCATAGGGCCATTATCCCTCCGGGGCGGCCCAAAAGGTGGCCCGGGGCCTTTTAGGCCCCGGGGGGAGGGAGTACCCGGCCTACTTGACCGGGGGACGGGACCTGAGGACTTCCTGCGGGGAGAAGGCCCTGGCCCTTTGCGCCTTCACCTCGGCGGCGGCGATGGGCTTGGCCTTGGACTTGGCGAAGGCGGTGAGGACGTGGTTGAGGAGGTCGGCCACCTCCTGATCCTTGAGCTGGCGGAAGGGGGGCATGACGCCGTTGTAGGTTTTGCCCTCCGCGGTCAGGGGCCCTGGAGGCCGTAAAGCACCACCCGGATCAGGTACTCCCGGCCCCCTTTGGCCTGGACCAGCTTATCCAGGTGGGTGAGGGGCGGAAAGGCCCCGGGGAGGCCCTGGCCTTGAGCCTGGTGGCAGCTTTGGCAGTGGGCGGAGAAGAGCTTGGCTCCCGGCTTTGCGCCAGGGCCAAGAGCCCTAAGAAAACCAGAAGGGAAACCAGGCGCCGCATGTCCCCAGCATAGGGAGGCCCTGGGCCCTAGGCTAGGGGCATTTGTCCTCGAGGGGTATAGGCGCACCGGGGGTCGGCGGCCAAGGGGTCCCCGGTCTCGGCCCAGGCCCTGGCCCGGCTTCCCCCGCAGATCTCCCGGTACTCGCAGGCGCCGCACTTCCCTTTCAGGAGGTCTTTGTTTCGGAGCGCCCGGAAGAGGGGGCTATCCCGGTAGATTTCCAGGAGGGGTTTCTCGCGGACGTTCCCCGCCGAGAGGGGAAGGAACCCGGAAGGGTAGACCTCTCCCGTGGAGGAGACGAAGACGAAGCCGAACCCATCGGAGAGGTGGACGCCCCGCCCCTC
>BBBN01000165.1 GCA_001311585.1 Thermus sp. JCM 17653 | reverse complement strand
TCCCAAGGCCACGACCCCCGGCCCCAGGCCCGCCCCGCCCCCTTCGGACGGGGTCTTCTAGAGTACGAGCGGAACACCGTGGAGATCGTGGAGCGCTACGGGGACGGGGTGGTCTACGTCTCCGTGGTGACCCGGCCCCAGAGCGTCCAGCTTCCCCCGGGGTTTGAGTTCTTCGCCCCCTTCCTGCAGGTGCCCCCTCAGCAGGGCACGGGCTCCGGCTTCGTAATAGACAAGGAGGGGTACATCCTCACCAACTACCACGTGGTGGAGGGGGCAAGCCAGATCACGGTGAAGTTCCACAACGATCCCAAGGAGTACCGGGCCCGCCTGGTGGGGGCGGCGCCCCCTTTGGACGTGGCCCTTCTCAAGGTGGACGCACCCAAGGACAGGCTGGTACCCCTGGTCCTGGGGGACTCCGACCGGATCCGGGTGGGACAGAAGGCCATCGCTATGGGGAACCCCTTTGGGCTGGAGTTCACCGTGACCCAGGGGATCGTCTCCGCCATCCGGGAAAACCCCGGGGCCATCGGGGACGAGTCGGGCCTCGTGCCCCAGGTGATCCAGACGGACGCCGCCATCAACCCCGGGAACTCCGGGGGGCCCCTCCTCAACTCCCGAGGTGAGGTCATCGGCATCAACACCGCTATCTTTACCCCCACGGGCCAGTTCGGTGCGGCCCAGTTCGCCGGGGTGGGGTTCGCCTTGCCCATCAACCTGGTGAAGCAGTACCTGCCCGAGCTCAGGGCGGGGAAGACCCTGACCGCCGAAGCCATCGTCCGAAACCGGCCCCGGCTCGGGGTGTCCTTGACCCCCCTCTCCCTTTACCCGGAAAGGCTCCGCCAGCAGTACAACCTGCCCGAAAGCGGCCTCATGGTCCAGGAGGTGGAGCGGAATAGCCCCGCAGAGCGGGCGGGCCTCAAGCCCCCGAGCCGCTTCGCCTACATCCAGCTTCCCACGGGGGAGGCACTGCAGGTGGGGGTGGACGGGGACGTGCTCTTGGAGGCGGACGGGGTGCCCCTCACCTCCATCGCCCAGCTCCGGCAGGTTCTCTACGCCAAGAAGCCGGGGGAAGCGGTGGTCCTCAAGGTCTGGCGCCAGGGGCGCACCCTAACCCTCAGGGCGGTCCCCCAGGTGATCCGCTAAGGAGGCCAAAGAAGCCTTACCCTCAGGCATCCCCCCTCCGCTTGGAACCAGATTTCCCCCAGGCGGAGGGCTAGGCCCACCTCCGAGCAGTAATAGAGTTCCTTCCGCCTCTCCTGGGCCAGGACCTGGTTCCAAGGGTAGGCCCCGGCGGTGTAGTAGGCCTCCGTCTCGGCGTCGGTATAGGCCCGGAAGCCTGGAAGCGAAAGAGGGGCCGAAACTCCAGGAGCACGGGCCTCCCCGTCACCGAGTTCACAAACTCCACCTGCCCCTCCTCCCAGGGAAGGAGGAGGAGGAAGCGCCGGGTGGCCCCTTCCTCCACCGCCACCAGGCGGACCAAGGAGAGGGTCCCCAAGCCAAACCAAAAGGCCCAGCTCCTCAGGAGCCGGGCCCAGGGGTTTAGGGAAGGCGCCTTCCTCACCGCTTCACTTCAAGGCCCCCGCCTCGCGGAAGTAGCGCAGCGCCCCCTCGTGGTAGGGGATGGTGCCGCCCACGAAGCGCACGGCGTTTTCCAAGGAAGTGTCCTTAGCGGCGGCACCGCTTGCCGGAGGGCCTGGAGGTTTTCAAAGGTGGCCTTGGTGAGGGCGTAAGCCGCCTCCTCGGGGAGGCTCGCCGGACAGACGAAGAGGTTCCAGAAGGTCAGGGTGGGGGTGTCGGCGCGGGTGTTGTAGGTGGCCTTGGGGATTACCCCGGTTCCGGCGAGGCCGGGAAAGCGTTTCTGGAAGGTCTGGGCACGGTGCTCTTGGGGTCAATGGGCACCAGGTAGAGGCGTTGCCCCTTCCGGGCCAAGGCGGCGGAGAGCTCGGTGATGGCCCCGGTGGGCAGGCCCCCCGACCAGAAGAAGGCGTCCAGGTTACCTTCGGAAAGGGCATTGGCGCTCTCCTGCGCTCCCAGGCGCTCCTGTTTGGCGAAATCCTTGGGGGAAAGCCCTGCCGCCTGGAGGACGAGAAGGGCCTCCACCTCGGTGCCCGAGCCCGGGGCCCGGTGGAGACCCGCTTGCCCTTGAGGTCTTGGATCACCCGGATGCCGCTTCCCTCCCGGGCGGCGATGTGCAGGTAGTTGGGGTACATGGCGAAAAGGATGCGGGCGCTCTTGGCGGGCTTGTCCTTGAAGCGCTCGTGGGTGCCGTGTAGGCCAGGTAAGCGGAGTCGGGGAGCACGGTGGCGCAGTAGTAGGTGCCTCCCCCGGTGCGGTTCTCCAGGAGGAGGAGGTTGTCAATGGAGGCCGCCGTCTGGATGGCCTGGGCCTCCGCCACCCCTGCCTTGTTCCAGATCTCCGCCAGGGTGGTGCCGTAGTAGAAGTAGACCCCGCCCACCCCGCCGGTGGCGATGACCACCTTGGGCTTTTGGGCCAGGGCCAGGCCGCTCAGGGCTAAAAGGGCCAGCAGGACTCGCTTCATCCCCTTCCTCCTTTCCTTCGGCCCTACCCTAAGCCCCTTTAGGCCCTCCCGTCAAGCCCTTGCGGAAGAAGGGGAGGCCCAAGAGGAAGGCGGCCAGGTTCAGGTAGGGCTGGGGCACGAAGAGGAGGACCGCCAAGGCCCCCAAGGCCCAGGCCTCCCAGCGCTTAAGGGGCCTCCTCGTGTACCCCGCTCCCGAGGCGGAGAGGTAGACCACCCCAAGTCCCACGGCGAGGAAGCGCCAGAGGATGAGGAGCCAGGCCTCTTGGGGCGGGGCGGTTTCCAGGACGGGGAGGATGAGGAGGGCGGTGCCGGAGTAGGCGAGGAGGAAGAAGAAGCCCACCAAGTACTTGGAGAGGGCCACGCGGGCGGCGTAGATGCCGGTCTGGAGGGGGTTGGTGCCGAAGACGCTGGCGGCGGCGTAGGCGGAGAGGGCCACGGGCGGGGTCACGTCGGCGAGGACGGCGTAGTAGAAGAGGAACATGTGGGTGGCGAGGAGGGCGGCCTGCTGGGCGGCCTCCGGGCCCAGGCCCTCCGCGGTGAAGTTCTTCACCGCCAGGGCGATGATGGCGGGGGCGGTGAGGGCGGAGGTGAGGACGTAGGTGGCCGTGGGTGGCACGCCCATCCCTAAGACGAGGCTGAAGACCGCGGTGATCAGGGTGGCGAAGAGGAGGCTTTCCCCCGAGACCTGCTGCAGAAGCTGGCTGAACTTGGAGGGGAGGCCAGAGATGACCATGTTGGCGAAGATGAGGTTGGCCGCGGTCACGGCGGTGCCGATGGGGAGGAGGGTGCGGAAGCCCTCGGCGAGGCCCTGGAAGATGGGGGCAATTCCCTTGGGCCTCAAGGTGGGGTCCAGGTAGGCCAGGGCCACGAAGAGGACGAGGGCGAGGCTCGCCGCGGTGCGCACCTCGTACCCCAGGTAGAGCATGGCCACGATGAGGAGGATGGGGAGGAAGATGAAGCTGTAGCGCAGGACGTAGGCCCTTCGGCCCATGCCGAGCTCTGGGGCCACGGGCTTAAGCCCCGCCTTCCTGGCGTAGAACTCGTTGAAGGCCAGCACGGTGGTGAGGTAGAGGAGGGCGGGGCCGATGGCCATGACGATCACCTTCAGCAGGGGAATCTGCAGGATCTCCACCATGATGAAGGCGATGGAGCCAAAACGGGCGGGGTGATGAGGGCGATGGTGCCGGCGGTGGCCACGAGCCCCGCGGCGATCAAGCGGTCGTAGCCCGCCCGCTCGTAAAGGGGCTTGGTGAGGGCGGCCACGAACTGGGTGTCGGCGGCCCCGCTTCCCGAGAACATGCCCATGAAGACGCTGGCGATGCCCGTGACCCGCCCGGGGGTGGCGGGGTGCTTGCCCACCAGGCTAGGGCCATGTTGGCCACCACCTTGCCGAGGCCCAAAGCGGCGATCATCCGGAGAGCAGGGTGAAGTAGACCAGGTACTTGGCGGAGACCCCGGTGATGAGGCCGTAGATCCCCGCCTCCGTCTCGTTGAAGGTCTTGCCGAGGAGGAGGTCCAGGGGCTGGGGCGTTCCCTGGAAGGCCCCGGGGAAGCGGTCGGCGTAGAGGTTGTAGGCGAAGAAGAAGAGGATGAGGACGGGCATCACCGGGCCCAGGAGGCGGTAGACCACCCCCAGGACCAGCATGATGAGGCCGAAGGACATGCCCACGTCCCAGGCTCCGGCAGCACGGCCCGGTAGACCAGCTCCTCAAAGTAGCGGAGCTGGTACAGGGTGGGCAGGAGGGCGAGGGGGAGGGCGAGGAGGTTGAAGGCCCGGGAGAG
>BBBN01000164.1 GCA_001311585.1 Thermus sp. JCM 17653 | reverse complement strand
CCCCTCGGCATGCCCCACCTGGGGCTGGACGTGACGGACCGAAAGGCCCTGGAGGCCGCCCGGGAGCGGGTCTACGCCGAAGACGGGCGGCTGGACGTCCTGGTGGCCAACGCCGGCGTGTCCACCATGAACCGCTTCCTAGACCTCACGGAGGAGGAGTGGGACTTCAACTTCCGGGTGAACGCCAAGGGCACCTTCCTCACCCTGCAGACCTTCGCCCGGGCCATGGTGCGCCAGGACCTCATGCCGGGCCGGGAGCTTCGGGGCAAGATCGTCGCCACCGCCTCCATGGCCGCCCGCCAGGCCGCTCCCCTTCTTGCCCACTACTCCGCCAGCAAGTTCGCCGTCTTGGGCCTGGTGCAGGCGGCGGCCAAGGAGCTTGCTCCTTACCGCATCACGGTGAACGCGGTGAACCCCGGGTTCGTCCGGACCTCCATGCAGGAGCGGGAGGTGAGGTGGGAGGCGGCCTTGCGGGGCCTGACCCTCGAGGAGGTCCTGGAAGATTATGTGCGTCAAACCCCCTTGGGGCGGCTGGAGACCCCGGAGGACGTGGCGGGGGTGGTGGCCTTCCTGGCGGGCCCGGACTCCGACTTCATCACCGGGGAGGCCCTGGAGGTGAACGGTGGCGCCTGGATCTTCTAAGGGGCCTTTCCTCCTCGCCAACCTCCTCCTCTTCGCCTTTAGCCTGGCCTTCCTCCTCCCCCTCCTCTGGACCCTGCGAAGCGCCCTCCTCCCCGAGGGGTTGGCCTACGCCCTTCCCCCCGCCTTCGGCCCCTGGACCCTGGAGAACTTCACCAGGTCCTGGAGGGCCCTTTGGGACGCGCTTTCCGCAACAGCTTCCTGGTGGCCTCCCTGGTGGTCCTCCTGGGCCTGCCCCTGGCGGCGGGGCTGGGGTATGCCCTCGCCCGTTACCGCCTGGGGGGGCATGGGCTTCGCTTCGCCGTCCTGGCCACCCAGATGCTCCCCCCCGTCGTCCTGGCCCTACCCCTCTTTGCCCTCTTTCGGGAGCTTGCCCTGGCGGGCACCCTGGCGGCCTTGGTCTTGGCCTACCTGGCCTTCGCCCTTCCCTTCATGGCCTGGCTTCTCATGGGCTTCTTCCAGGGGTTCCCCCGGGAGCTGGAGGAGGCCGCCCAGGTGGACGGGGCCACCCCCCTTTCCGCCTTCTTCCGTGTGGTCCTGCCTCTATCGGCCCCCGGACTCTTCGCCGCCGGGGTCTTGGGGTTCCTCCTCTCCTGGAACGAGTTCCTCTTCGCCCTCCTCCTCTCCGGGCGGGATACCCAGACCATCCCCGTGGCCCTTTCCACCCTCGTTACCCAGCGGGGGGTCCTCTTCGCTCAGGTGGCGGCGGGGGTGGTGCTCTCGGTGCTTCCCGTGGCCCTTCTCGCCCGCACGGTGGACCGGTACCTGGTGGAGGGTCTCACCCTGGGGGCGGTGAAGTAAAGGAGGTGATGGCAGTGAAGCGGCTTCTTGCGGTTTTGGTGGCCTTGGGCCTCTCCCTGGCCCAGGGGGTGGTCCTCCGGGCCCTCATGGAGGACGTGCCCGAGACCCGGATCATCGAGGAGCTCCTCCCCCAGTTTGAAAGGGAGACGGGCATCCGGGTGGAGTTTGAGAAGGTCCAGTACTCCGCCATGCACGACAAGCTGGTGGCCCAGCTCCTCGCCCCCCAAAGCGCCTACGACTTCCTGCAGGTGGACTTCCTCTGGGCGGGGGAGTTCCCGGCGGCGGGGTGGCTTGAACCCCTGGAGCCTACGTGAAGGGGAGCGGCTTTGACCTCTCCCCCTACTACCCCTCCATGCTGGACCTGGTGGGCTACTACCGGGGGACCCTCTACATGGTCCCCATGTACAACTACGCCATGGGCCTCATCTACCGCAAGGACCTCCTGGCCCGGAAGGACCTCCAGGAGAAGTTCCGGGCCCAGTACCGCCGGGCCTTGGCCCTTCCCAAGACCTTGGAGGAGTACGTGGACCTTTCCCTCTTCATGGCCAAAAACGCCGGGGTAGCGGGGGCGGCCATGCAGGGGCAGCGGGGGGACCCTAACTTCATGGAGTTTTCCAACTACCTCTTCGCCGCTGGAGGGGACTACGTGGACAAGAGCTGGCGGGTGACCCTGAATAGCCCCCAGGGGGAAAAGGCCCTCACCCTCTACGTGCGCAACCTCCGCCAAGGGGCCCAGAAGGGTGCTTTGAACGCCAACCTGGACGACACCTTCCGGATTATGTGCCAGGGCGGGGCCTTCAGCATGATCACCTACTGGTGGATGCTCCCCCAGCTGGACGACCCCAAGCAGTGCCCCAAGGTGGCGGGCAAGGTGGCCTTAAGCCCCATGCCGGGCGGGGCCGGGGTGAACGGGGGTTGGGGCTGGGCCATCCCCAAGAACAGCGCCCAAAAGGAGGCGGCCTGGCGCTTCATCAGCTGGGTGGAGTCCAAGCCCATCGTGAAGGAGCGGGCCCTTAGGGGCCACGCCCCCACCCGCAAGGACGCCTTCCAGGACCCCGAGGTGCTGAAGAAGTACCCCTACTACAAGGAGGCAGAGCGCGTCATCGCCGGGGCCAAGAAGGTGCCCATCTTCGCCTACACCGCGGAGATGGAGGACGTGGTGGGCCGGGAGATCAGCCTGGCGGCCTCGGGGCAAAAGCCCGTGAAGCAGGCTCTCCAGGGTGCGGCCAAGGGCCTGGAGGACCTCCTTAGGAAGGCGGGGCTTTTGCGGTGAGAGGACAGGGGACAGGCCTCCTCCTCGCTCTGCCAGGGCTTCTCCTCCTTCTGGGGGTGGTGGGCCTGCCCCTCCTCTACGCCTTGCGCCTCTCCCTCACGGACTACACCTTCTTGAGGCGGGAGGCGGCTTCGTGGGCCTCCGGAGATACTTGGACGCTTTCCAGGACCCTTATTTCCTCTCCGCCTTGGGCCTCACCGCGCTCTACGTGGTCCTCACCGTGGGGCTTACCTTGGCCTTGGGCCTCCTCCTCGCCGTCCTTCTGCACCAGCGCCTCCCCTTCCAGGCCTTCCACTACTTCGCCGTGAGCCTCCCCATGCTTATCGCCCCGGTGGGGGTAGGCTCATCTGGAAGATGATCCTCCACCCCGAGCTGGGCGTCCTGGCCTACCTCTTCGGGGGGCGGGACTTCCTGGGGGATGTCCGCTACGCCCTCCTCACCCTGGCCCTGGTGGACGTCTGGCAACAGGTTTCCTTCGCCGCCCTCGTCCTCCTTGCGGGCCTGAGGAACCTGCCCAAGGAGCCTTTGGAGGCGGCCTACGTGGACGGGGCCACCCCTTGGCAGGCCTTCTGGCGGGTGACCTTCCCTCTACTTCTTCCCGTCCTCGGGGTGCTCCTGGTGCTCCAGACCGTGGCCGAGGTGCGCACCTACGATCTGGTCTATGTTCTTACCCGGGGAGGCCCCGGTACCGCCACCGACCTGGTGAGCTACTACGTCTACCGCAAGGCCTTCCTGGGCCTGGACCTTTCGGGGGCGAGTGCCATGGGCTACCTACTCCTCCTCTTTACCCTGGCCCTGGTGGCCTCTACTATCGGCAGCTGACGCGCGCCTGACAGGAGGGGGTGAAGATTTCCCGTGGTGGAGCTACGGACGGTGAGCAAGCGCTACGGACGGGTCTTGGCCGTGGACCGGGTGAGCCTTCGGGTCCAGGAAGGGGAGTTCTTCAGCCTCCTTGGGCCCTCGGGCTGCGGCAAGACCACCACCCTGCGCCTGGTGGCGGGGTTTGAGCGGCCTGACGGGGGGGAGGTGTGGCTTTCCGGGGAGCGGGTGGACCACCTGCCCCCCGAGCGGCGGCCCATCGGCATGGTCTTCCAAAGCTACGCCCTCTTCCCTAACATGACGGTCTACGGCAACGTGGCCTTTCCCATGCGGCTTAAGCGCATCCCGGAGGAAAGGGTGAAGAGGCGGGTTCTAGAGCTCCTGGAGATGGTCCATCTCACGGGGCTGGAGGGCCGCTACCCCAAGGAGCTTTCCGGGGGGCAACAGCAGCGGGTGGCCCTGGCCCGGGCCCTGGCCCGGGAGCCCAAGGTCCTCCTCCTGGACGAGCCCCTCTCCGCCCTGGATGCCAAGATCCGGGAGGAGCTGAGGGGGGAACTCAAGCGCCTGCAACGGGAAACGGGTCTCACCGCCCTCTATGTCACCCACGACCAGGAGGAGGCCCTGGCCCTTTCCGACCGCATCGCCGTGATGCGGGAGGGGCGGGTAGAGCAGGTGGACACCCCCCAGGGTATCTATGGGCGCCCCCGGACGCCTTCGTGGCCCGATTCGTGGGTCAGGGGCCCTGGTGCCCGGGGAGGCCCGGGGGGGCTTTTTCCACCGGGGCCGCCCCTGGCCCGTGCGGGTGGAGGGGGAGGG
>BBBN01000163.1 GCA_001311585.1 Thermus sp. JCM 17653 | reverse complement strand
AAGGTATACCGTGCGAGCTAGGGCATAGAAGGCGGCGGAAAGGCCGAGCTTCTCCAGATAAAAGAAGGCCAGATAGGTGCCGAAGCTTTCGGAAACCAGGGTGAGCCCCAGCTGCCCCGAGGCGTAGCGCCACTTTGTCATGACTCCCCCCAGAGCGCCTCCCGCACCGCCCGCCAGGTGAGGGGCTGGAACTCGGAAAGGACCCGGCGCACCTCGGGGTGGGAGAGGGCGAAGTAGTCCGCCTCCCGCGTCGGCCAGTCGGGGAGGGCCCGGCCCTCGGGGGTGGGTAGGGCGCTGTGGTGGACCAGGTAGTAGAGGCCAGGCCCCAGGCGGCTCAGGTCCAGGTAGAAGCCCAGTCGCTCCTCCGGGGGAAGGCCGTAAGGGTCCAGGAAGCGCACCCTGGGGAAGGGGGCCCGCTCCATGAGGCGCACCAGGTCGGGGAGGAAGCCCTCGGGAATGCCCAGGCCCTCGAGGTCCTCCGGGAGGTACACCGGGAGGCGGTACGCCCCGGGCCAGGCGCAGGTAGACCTCGGCCAGGTCCGGCCTGAGGACCGCCCCCTGGTGGGTGTCCAGGTGGGTGGGGGGAAAGAGCCTCTGGGCCGCTTCTATCTGGGCGCGAAGCTCCGCCTCCACCTCCTCCGCCCGCGCCCTCTGCCACAGGACCTCCGGAGAGAAGGGGAAATACCCCGCCCTCGTCCCTGAGGCTCTCGCCCCCCGTGAGGGGGCGCATCCTGGGAGCAGTCCACTCGCTGGTGAGAACCAGGTGCACCCCCAGGTCCTCCCCCTTGACCCCGCTCGCCCAGGCCCCCGGCACCATGACGCTTCCCGTGGGAAACCCTAAGGCCTGGTAGGCTCCGTTTTGGGCGTGGGTCAGGCCTAGGTCATCGTGGTGGAGGAGGAGAACCCGCTTGCCCGAAAGGCCAAGCCGCTCTAAGAGGTCCATAAAGCCTCCTTTCCCTTCATTCTACGGGAAAGCAGGCTATTCCAGGGCCAGTTCCACCAAGCGTTTTAGAAGCTCGGGGTAGCCCAGGCCCTTGGCGGCGAAGAGCCTGGGGAACATGCTGGTGGGGGTGAAGCCCGGGATAGTGTTGATCTCGTTGAGGTACACCTCCCCCTCGGAGAGGAAGAAGTCCACCCGGGCCATGCCCCGAATGCCCAAAAGGCGGTAGGCCTTCAAGGCAATTTCCTGGATGGTTTCCTCGGTGCCGGGGTCCAGAGGCGCGGGGATGAGGAGCTCGGCCCGGCCTGGGGTGTACTTGGTCTCGTAATCGTAGAAGGGGGCCTGGTAGCGCACCTCCCCCACCGGGCTCGCCTCGCCGAAGAGGTTTCCCAGCACCCCCACCTCCAGTTCCCGCACCCCGGGGAGGGCCTTCTCCACCACCACCTTGGCATCGTGGCGGAAGGCTTCCTCCAAGGCTCCCTCCAGGTCGGCGTAGCGCTCCACCCGGAGGATGCCGATGCTGGAACCCGTGTGGGCGGGTTTCACGAAAAAAAGGGGGGTCAAAAGGAACCAGGGGCACCTCCCCCCGGTAGAGGGCCACCCAAGGCACCACGGGAATCCCCGCCTGGGCCAAGACCCTTTTGGAGAGGTCCTTGTCCAGGCAAAGAGCGCTGGCCGTTACCCCCGCCCCCACGTAGGGCTTGCCCAAGAGCTCCAAAAATCCCTGAAGGGTGCCGTCCTCTCCAAAGCGGCCGTGGAGCAGAGGAAAAACCACATGGTAGGCATCCCAGTCCAAGGGGGGGGGAAAGGAATGCTCCCCAGAAGGGGCCACCTTGGCGGCAAGGGCTTCCTGGGCCTCTTTCCCAAGGAGCCAACGCCCGTCCTTGGCGATGACGGCAAGTTCGGTGGGAAAGGGCATGTAGCGTAAAACCCCTTCGGCGGAGGAAAGGGAAACCTCGTGCTCGGCGCTTTTCCCCCCGGCAATGAGGAGAACCCTGGGCGAGGCCATACCCCAAGCTTACCTCGCCTGGCGGAGGTCCAGGCCGTTGTAGCGCTGGGCGCAAGGGAAAAGCCCCTCCTTTACCCAGCACAACACCGCCTCCTTGGCCACGGAAAGCACCCTTTCGGCCAAGGGCCACTCCTCGGGGGCAAAGGGGGAAAGGACGTACTGGGCACCCAGCTCCTTGGCGGGAGGCTTGCCGATACCGATCCTCAGGCGGTGGAAAGCCAGGGTGCCCAAGGCCTCGGCGATGGAGGCCACCCCCCGGTTGCCGGCGGGGCTTCCCCCGGCCTTGAAGCGCAGGCGGCCCAGGGGGAGGTCCATCTCATCGTGGACCACCAGAATGCGCTCTGGGGGAATCTGGTAGAAGCGGGCCAGGGGGGCCACCGCCTGCCCCGTGAGGTTGTAGTAGGTAAGGGGCTTGAGGAAAAGGCCCTTCTGGCCCTCCACCTGGGCCTCGGCCAGGAGGGCCTCCCCCTTCCTCCGGAACTCCAGCCCCATCCGGTCCAAGACCATGAAACCCACGTTGTGCCGGGTGCGGGCATAGGCCTCGCCCGGGTTTCCCTGGCCCACCACCAAGAACACGGCCCCTCCTGGCAAAAGGCGGGGGTGGCTACCCCCGCCACAAGGCGCCCAAGCGGGATCAGGCCTCCTCTTCCTTCTTGCCCTTCTTGATGACCTCCGGCTCGGCGGGGGCCTCGGCGGCTTCGGCCTCGAGGCGCTCCACGTCCTCGGGCGGCACCACGGCGGCGAGGGTCTCCTCCGGGGAGATGGCGAGCTTCACCCCTTCGGGAAGCTTAAGCTCCGAGGCATGGAGGCTGTCCCCGATGCCGAGGCCGGAGACGTCCACCTCTATGTACTCGGGGATGTTCCGAGGGGAAACCCGCACCAGGATGTCCCGGTGCACCTCCTGGAGCACCCCGCCCTCGCGCACGCCCACGGGGGTGCCCACAAAGCGCAGGGGAACATACATCTCCACGGGCTCGTCGGAAAGCACGTAGAAGTCCACGTGCTCAGGGCGGCGGCGGCGCTTGTCCAGGTTCACCTGGCGCACCAGGGTAGGGAACTCCCCGTCGGGAAGCTCCAGGACGATGACGTGGTGGATGGAGGCTTGGCGGAAGACCTTGTCAAACTCCCCAAGCTCCACGTAGACCTTGCGGTTCAGGCTCTTGTTGTACATCACCCCGGGGAGCTTGCCCGCCCGCCTAAGGGCGCTGGGCTTCTCCCCCTCCCGGTAGTAAGCCTTCAGGCGATATTCCATGGCTCCTCCCAACACGCAAACCCTGGCCCCTCAGGGGCACACGAAGAAAAGCTTACCACATCCCCCCTAGATGAGGGCGCTCACCGACTGGTTGGTGTGGACGTGGCGGATGGCCTGGGCCAGGAGCTCGGCGGTGGAGAGAAGGGTGTAGCCCCCGTCCCTTAGGGGAATGGTGTCGGTGAAGACCACCTCCTTGATGGCCGGGTGGGCCAGGTTCTCCCTGGCCTCCCCCACCAGCACGGGGTGGGTGGCCATGACCACCACCTCGGGCAAGGCCCCCGCCTGGAGCAGGGCCTCCACCCCCCGCCGGATGGTCCCCCCGGTGGAGACGATGTCGTCTATGAGGAGGGGCCTTTTGCCCTCCACGTCCCCGATGACGTAGGTCACGGAGGTTTCCTTAGGCCCGTGGCGGCGCTTGGCCAGCATGGCAAAGGGAAGCCCCAGGCGCTCGGCCAGCCTTCGCGCCTCTTCCGCCCGGCCCGCGTCCGGGGAGACCACCACGGCGTTTTCCACGTACCCCCGCTCCGTGAGGTAGCGGGCGAAGAGGCGCACGGCGGAAAGGTGGTCCACGGGGATGTCAAAAAAAGCCCTGGATTTGAGGGGCGTGGAGGTCTATGGCCATGACCCGGTGGATGCCCACCCGCTCCAGAAGCCCTGCCACCAGCCGGGCGCTGATGGGCTCCCGGCCCTCGGTCTGCTTGTCCTGGCGGGCGTAGCCAAAATAGGGGATGACGGCGTTGATGCGGGAGGCGGAGCTCCGCCTTGCGGCGTCGGCCAGAAGCAGAAGCTCCATCAAGTGGTCGTTGACCGGGGGACAGGTGGGTTGGATGAGGTACACGTCCTCCCCCCGCACGCTCTCCAGAAGCCTCACCCGCACCTCCCCGTCGGGAAAGCGGCCCACCAGGGCCTTGCCCAAGGGAACCCCCAAGGCCTCCGCCACCCTCTGGGCAAGCTCCGGGTGGGCCGTCCCGGTAAAGATCTTCACCTCCATGGCCGAAGGACCCCATTTTCATTCTACGAGGGCCCGGGCGAGGAGCCCAAGGCGCCTTGCGGCCTCCCGCAAAAAGGCCTGGAAGTCCTGCTCCGCCCCTTTCCCAGCCCCGTCCGTCACCACGCGCAGGAGGGCCATGGGGTGGCGGAAGCGCCAGGCCACCATGAGGGCCGCGGCCCCTCCATCT
>BBBN01000162.1 GCA_001311585.1 Thermus sp. JCM 17653 | reverse complement strand
TCGACATCGCGTGGGCGGGGAAGGGGGCGAGGCTTCTGGACGGCCACCTCCGCCTCGGGGTGGCGGCGGGGGACCACGCCGTCCTGCTCTGGCCCCTCCTCGTGGGCATGGCCAAGGCCAAGTACCACCTCCTCCTGAACGAGCCCCTTTCGGGGGAGGAGGCGGAGCGCTTGGGCCTCGTGGCCCTGGCGGTGGAGGACGAAAGGGTCTACGGGAAGGCCCTCGAGGTGGCGGAAAGGCTCGCCCAAGGCCCCAAGGAGGCCCTAAGCCACACCAAGCACGCCCTCAACCACTGGTACCGAAGCTTCCTCCCCCACTTTGAGCTCTCCTTAGCCCTGGAGTTCTTAGGGTTTTCCGGGAAGGAGCTGGAGGAGGGCCTCAAGGCCCTCAAGGAGAAGCGCCCCCCCGAGTTCCTATGAAGGAACTCCGCCTCCAGGCCTTCCTCGCCCGGGCCGGGGTGGCGAGCCGCCGCAAGGCGGAGGAGCTCATCCGCCAGGGACGGGTGCGGGTGAACGGGAAGGTGGCGGTCCTCGGCCAGAAGGTGGGGCTCGAGGACCTCGTGGAGGTGGACGGGAAGCGGGTGGCCCTGCCCCAAGAAAGGGTGGTCCTCGCCCTCCACAAACCCAAGGGCTACACCACCACCCGCCATGACCCCCACGCCCGGCGCACCGTCTTTGACCTTCTCCCCGAGATCCCCGGCCTCCACCCCGTGGGCCGCCTGGACCGTGACTCCGAGGGCCTCCTTCTCCTGACCAACGACGGGGACCTGACGCAACGCCTCACCCACCCCCGCTTTGGGGTGCGGAAGGTCTACCGGGTGTGGACGGAAGGGGGGACGCTCCCTGAGGCGGTGTGCGGGAGGCTCCTTTCGGGCGTGGACCTCGAGGACGGCCCCGCCCGGGCCCTGGCCTGCCGCCCGGCCCCTGGGGGGGCGGTCCTCGTCCTGGGGGAGGGGCGCAAGCGGGAGGTGCGGCGGATGCTCGAGGCGGTGGGCTACCCGGTGAAGCGCCTCCTGAGGCTCCAGGTGGGGCCCATCCGCCTAGGGGACCTCCCCCCCGGGAAGTGGCGGAGGCTTTCCCAGGGGGAGGTCAAGGCCCTCCTCCGGCTCGTGGGGCTAGAATGAAGGGCATGTTCACGCCGGGCAACGGACCCGTGCAGATCAGCGCCGAGGCCCTAAAGAAACGGGTGGAGGAGCTGGGGAGGGAGATCGCCCAGGACTACCAGGGCAAGACCCCCCACCTGATCTGCGTCCTGAACGGGGCCTTCATCTTCATGGCCGACCTGGTGCGGGCCATCCCCCTGCCCCTCACCCTGGACTTCATCGCCATCAGCTCCTACGGGAACGCCTTCAAGTCCAGCGGGGAGGTGGAGCTTTTGAAGGACCTCCGCCTTCCCATCCACGGCCGGGACGTGATCGTGGTGGAGGACATCGTGGACACGGGCCTGACCCTCTCCTACCTCCTGGACTACCTCGAGGCCAGGAAGCCCGCCTCCGTCCGCGTGGCCGCCCTCCTCTCCAAGCCCAGCCGCCGCCAGGTGGAGGTCCCCATCCACTACCTGGGCTTTGAGATCGAGGACGCCTACGTCTACGGCTACGGCCTGGACCGGGCCCAGTTTGACCGCAACCTGCCCTTCATCACCTCCATCCGCCCGGAGGAAGAATGAGGTACCTGGACCTCCTCACCGCCCTCTTCGCCACGGTGCTCCTCGTTTCCAACGTGGCCTCCACCAAGCTCGTGGTCCTGGGGCCCTTCACCTTTGACGGCGGCACCCTCCTTTTTCCCCTGGCCTACATCTTCGGGGACGTCCTCACCGAGGTCTACGGCTACCGGAAAAGCCGCAGGGTCATCTGGATGGGCTTCTTCGCCCTCCTCCTCGCCACCCTCACCTTCCAGGCCGTGGCCCACCTCCCCGCCCCGCCCGACGAGGAGAGCCAGCGCTTCGGCGAGGCCTTCGGCCTCCTCCTGGGCCTCACCCCGAGGATCGTCCTGGGAAGCCTCCTGGCCTACTTCCTGGGGGAGTTCGCCAACGCCTACGTCCTCGCCAAGCTCAAGGTGCGCACGGAAGGGCGCTTCTTCTGGCTCCGGGCCCTCGCCTCCACCCTGGTGGGCCAGGGGCTGGACACCGGGGTCTTCCTCCTGGTGGCCTTCTACGGGGTCTTCTCGAACGAGGTCCTCCTCGCCGTCTTCCTCTCCAACTACGCCTTCAAGGTGGGGGTGGAGGCGGTCATGCTCCCCCTCACCTACGCCGTGGTGGGCTTCCTCAAGCGGGCCGAGGGGATGGACGTCTACGACCGGGACACGGACTTCAACCCCTTCCGCCTGGCATGAGCCCCGGAGGAAGTGGCGTAAGCTTTAGGGGGATGCCGGGGATCGCCATCATCGGAGCGCAGTGGGGGGACGAGGGCAAGGGCAAGGTGGTGGACGTCCTGGCCCGGGAGGCGGACTACGTGATCCGCTACCAGGGCGGGGCCAACGCCGGGCACACCGTGGTGGCCGAGGGGAAGGTCTTCAAGCTCAACCTCCTGCCCTCGGGGGTCATCCACCCCCACGCGGTGAACGTCCTGGGGGACGGGATGGTCATCGACCCCTTCCGCTTCCAGGAGGAGGTGGCACACCTGCGGAAGGAGGGGTTCCACCCCAAGATCCTGGTCTCGGAACGGGCCCACCTCGTCCTCCCCCACCACAAGCACGTGGAAAGCCGCCACAACTTCGTGGGGACCACGGGGCGCGGCATCGGCCCCGCCTACTCCGACCGAGCGAGAAGGGTGGGGATCCGAGCCGGGGACCTGCTGGACGAGGCCACCCTGAGGGAGAGGGTGCGCCGCCTCCTCTTAGAGAAGCCCAACTCCACCCGGGAGGCGGGCTGGGACACGGAGGAGAAAGCCCTCGCCGACCTCCACCGGATGCGGGAGATCCTAAGCCCCTACATCGCCGACACGGGGAGCCTCCTCCGGGAGGCCTGGCGCAAGGGAAAGCGCCTCCTCTTTGAGGGGGCCCAGGCCACCCTTTTGGACCTCAACTACGGCACCTACCCCTACGTGACCAGCTCCCACCCCACGGTGGGGGGGATTCTGGTGGGAACGGGCCTCTCCCACAAGGCCATCACCAAGGTCTACGGCGTGGCCAAGGCCTACGCCACCAGGGTGGGGGAAGGCCCCTTTCCCACGGAGCTCCAGGGGGAGCTCGCCCACCACCTCCGGGAAAAGGGCGGCGAGTACGGCACCACCACGGGAAGGCCCAGGAGGGTGGGCTGGCTGGACCTGGTGGCCCTCCGGTACGCCTGCGAGGTGAACGGCTTTGACGGCCTCGTCCTCACCAAGCTGGACGTGCTCTCGGGTCTGGAGAAGGTGAAGGTGGCCGTGGAGTACCTAGACGGGGCCCGCCCCGGGGAGGCGAGCCCGGAAGCGGTGCGCTACCTGGAGCTTCCCGGCTGGGGCGACCTTTCCCATGTGAAGCGCCGGGAGGACCTCCCCGCAAACCTCCTCCGCTACCTGGAGCTCGTGGAGGAGCACACCGGGGTCCCGGTGGTCCTCTTTTCCACCAGCCCCAAGCGAGAGGACACCTTCGGAGCGGTGAGCTGGGTATAACCACCGCCGTCTGCCCGACGGAAGCCGGCGCTACGAGGTGGTGGAGAAGGACCAGGTGGAGCTCCCTGCGTGGGAGCGGTCCTGGACCTGGAGGAGCTCTACCGCGGACTTCCCCTAGGCCCTGAGGAAGGCCACGTAGCGCTCCAGGAGAAGGTAGGCCTCCCCCGAGGCCAAAACCTCCCGGGCCAAGGCCACCCCCTCCCTCAGGGAGGGGGTTTTCCCTGCGGCGTAGAACCCGGCCCCCGCGGCCAGGGCCACGGCGTCGGCCAGGGGGCCCCTTTCCTCCCCTTTAAGGAGGCGCCGCGCCAGCACGGCGTTCTCCTCCGGGCCTCCTCCTTTCAAGGCCTCGAGGGGGGCCCTCTCTAGGCCCACCTCCTCCGGGGTGAGGGTGTAGGCCCCCTTCCCCACCTCCACCACCTGGTTCTCCCCCAGCACGAGCTCGTCCGCCCCCTCCCCGTGGACCACAAGGCCCCGGGCCCCAAGCCTTTCCAGGGCCTCGGCCATGGGGGCGAGCCACCTCGGGCTAAAGACCCCGAGGACGTAGGCGTCCGCCCCGGCGGGGTTGGTGAGGGGGCCCAGGAGGTTGAAGACGGTGCGCACGCCGAGCTCGGCCCGCACCGGGGCCACGTGGCGCATGGCGGGGTGGAAGAGGCGGGCGAAGAGGAAGCCAAAGCCCAAGGCCTCTATCGCTTCCCCCACCCTTTCGGGAGGGGCCTCGAGGTCCACCCCCAAGGCCTCCAGGAGGTCCGCGCTCCCCGCCCTGGAGCTCGCCGCCCGGTTCCCGTGCTTGGCCACGGCCACG
>BBBN01000161.1 GCA_001311585.1 Thermus sp. JCM 17653 | reverse complement strand
CCCACCGCCCGCCGGATGGTGGGGTGGCCCAGGAGGTGGGCCAGGCCCTCCTTCACCCGGGCCAGGTACCCCGCCTTGGGAAGCCTTTGGGGCCTTAGGGAGGGAAGGCCGGTGAGGAGGAGGCCTGAGGCCAGGTAGGTGGCGGCGTCCAGGTAGAAGGCGAAGGCCGGCCCCACCGCCGCCACCAAAACCCCGGCCGCCCCCACGAAGAGGACCTCCGAAAGGCGGTCGGCCAGGAGGATGAGGCTGTTGGCCTCGTCCACCTCCTCCTTGGGCACCAGGTCGGGGACCACGGCGTTCTGGATGGGGTCGTGGAGGTCGCGGAGAAGCTCTATGAGGAAGACGAGGAGGAGGAGGACGGGGAGGCTCTTGGCGCCCAGGAGGGGGATGAGGGCCACGAGGGGGGCCCGGAGGAGGTCCGACCAGACGAGAAGGCGCTTGCGGTCCTGGGTGTCGGCCCAGGCGGAGAGAAGGGGGGAGAAGACCACGGTGCCGAGGAGCTGGACCCCCAGGACCAAGGAAACCCAGAGGGCCTTTTCCGTAAGGAGGTAGACCAAAACCAACAAGGCCACCCGGTGGACCCTGCTCCCCGCCTGGGACACCAGGTAGGAAAGGATGAGGCGGGCGAAGGCTGGGTGTCTTAGGGCCTTCATAGGAATCTCCTTGGGGAGGATTTTACCCAAAAGGGTTCCAGCGTCAAGGGTTTCCCACCACCAGGTAGGCTACCCTGCGCCCTTCCCGGGCGAGCACCAGGGTGCCCTCGGGGAGGCGGTAGAGGAGGAGGTCCCTGAGGCGCCGGGGCACCTCCCCCGCTTGGCCCACATAGGCCGCGTCCTCCCTCAGGCGGAGGGAAAGGACGCTGTGGCCCACCTTTAGAGCCTGGGGTTCGGGGGAGAGGGAGAGGAGGTGCACCTCGGCCCCCAGGGTTTCCCGGGTGGGGGGGCGGCGGCCCAGGTATTCCCGCAGGGCCTCGGCCAGGGCCTGGGCTTCCTCGTTTAGGTCCAGGGCCCGGCCCACCTCCAGGAGGAAGGGGAGGGGATCGGCGGGCCCCAGGCGCTTTAGGGTCAGCTCCAGGCCCTTGCGGGCGAAGTCCAAGAGGGCCTCTTCCGGGGCCTGGCGGTACTTTTCCGCCAGGGCAGGGCCGAAAGCCTCGGGCTGGAACTCCCCCTTGAGCCTGGCGGAGAGGGCCCGGAGGAGGCGGAGGTGGGCGTAGTCCTTCTCCGGGGAGAGGAGCCGGGCCAGCACCCTTCCTTCCGAGAGGAGCTCGTAGAGCCGGGGGGCGCTCCGGGCCTCGAGGCGGAGGTGGAGAAGGTCCCCCTCCCGCACCGCCCAGACCTCCAGGTCCTCCCAGGGGAGGACCAGGGTTTCCTCCAGGGGGTGGTCCTCCCCGGCCAGGCCCAGGTGCCAGACGCCTTCCGCCTGGCTCAGGGTGAGGGAGAGAGGCCCGAGCTGGACCCGGCCGGGCCTCAGGGGTAGGGTGGCCAGGTGCTCCCGGACCTCCCCCGGAGGGGGCACCTCGGGCCAGGGGGTTTCCCCCTGGGGGGTGGGGAGGAGGTTGAGGAGGGCGAGCACCTTTTCCAGGGCCACCCGGAAGCGGCGCCTCTCCTCCTCCAGGAGAAGCTCCCGCCGCCTCTCCTCCATGGCCTCCTTCTTGAGGCGCTCTTCCAGGCGGGCCATCTCCTGGGGGCTCGCGCCGAGCCTTTTGGCCTCCTCCAGGGCCCGCCGTAAGGCGGCGAGGTCCCGCCGAGGGGGGAGGCCGTAGGCCCCGTCCCACTCCAGGAGGCGGTTGAGGAAGCGGCGCAGGTAGGTGCGGGTCTCCTCCGGGGGCAGGGGGAGGTCCTGGGGCAGGTGGAGGGCGGTTTCCAGGTACTCCAGGAGGAGGGCCTCCGCCACCTTGGGGTCCTCGAGGTCCAAGAGGGTATCGGAAAGGGAAGGGATGGGGTGACTCGGGGCGAAGCGGGAAAGGTTGAAGTCGCGCCGGAAGCCCTCCGTTTCCCGGTAGGCCTGGTAATTTTGCAAAAAGGCATGGATAAGCCTGAGCTCTTCCCGCCTTCCGGAAAGAAACTCCTTGGCCTTGGCCCGGGTCTCCCGGAGGGCCAGGAGGCGCCAGACCTTGAGGGCCAGGTTCTTAAGGTCCAGGGGCTTTTCCTCGGGCTCCGGAGGGGCGGCCTCCTCCAGGAGGGGAGGGAGGTCCAGGGGGGGCGCCTCGGAGGGCCTCCCGCCCCTAAGGGACCGGAAGCGTGCGTCCGCCTGGCGGAAGCGCTTGGCGAGGGGAGCGGGGAGCCGGCTTTGGGCGAGGAGGGAGCGGAGCTCCAGGAGGGCCCGCTTGCCTCCCTTGGGGGTGCGGCCTTGGAGGAGGTCCTCCACCCGGTACTCGTAGAGGTCCACCAGGTCGGCCAGGCGTTCCACTCCTTCATCCTATACAATGGGGCCGATGCGCCTTGCTCCCCGCCTTCAGGTGGCCGCCGTTTCCCACGTGGGGCGCCGCCAGAACAACGAGGACTTCCACCGGGTCCTCCGCCTCGAGGTTCCCCCGGGCCACCTCTTCCTCCTGGCGGTGGCCGACGGCATGGGGGGAATGGAGGCGGGGGAGTGGGCGAGCAAGGTGGCCATAGAGGCCCTCTCCGAGGCGGTGCGGGCCTACGCGGAGCACCTCAAGGGGGGGCGCCCCGCCGTGGGGCTTCCCCGGGTGATGGAAAAGGCCTTCGCCCTGGCCCAGAGGCGGGTGGAGAAGGAGGCGGAAAAGCCGGGCCGGCGGGGGATGGGCACCACCCTCACCGCCTTCCTCTACGCCGACTGGCTCAAGGAGGGCGTGGTGGGGCACATCGGCGACTCCCGGGCCTACCTCCTGGGCAGGGGGGGGCTTCGCCGCCTCACCGAGGACCACTCCTGGGTGGCGGAGCGCCTCAAGGAGGGGGTGTTGACCCCCACCGAGGCGGAGCGCCACCCTTACCGCAACGTCCTTACCCGGGCCTTGGGCCTGCCTGAGGCCCGCTTTGACCTTCTCCCGGTACACCTCGCGCCCGGGGAGGGGGTCCTCCTGGTGACCGACGGCCTCTACGGCCTGGTCCCCGAGGAGGAGTGGAGGCTGGAAAGGGATCTGCAAGGAAGCCTCGAGGCCCTTCTCTCCGAGGCCTTGCGCCGGGGCGGGGACGACAACATCACCGCCGTGGCCCTGAGGGTGGAGTGATGCCCCTGCTTTTGGCCTTCCTCTTGGTTCTCCTCACCGCCGCCCTGGCGGTGCGCCTTTCCCCCTGGCCCTTGGCTTCCTCCTCGCCCTCCTTTCCGGGGCCGGGGTGGCCCTGGGGGTGAGGCTCGAGGTGGCCCTTCCCTGGCTTCTCCTGGCCGTGGGGGCCCTGGCGGCGCCCCGGGTGTACCTGGGTCCGAGGCGTAGGCCCCTCCGGCGGAGGCCCGCCCGGGAGAAAAACCCCACCCACACCAGGACCACGGAGGAAGAGCAGGTCCTCTCCCAGCGTTACGAGATCCTGGAAAAGGTGGGGATCGGGGGGATGGCCACCGTCTACAAGGCGAAGGACAAGAAGACGGGCCGCCTGGTGGCCCTAAAGGTGCCTCAGGAGCGCTTTGTGGGCGACCCCCGCTTCGTGCGCCGCTTCCACCGTGAGGCCGAGGTGCTGGCCAAGATGGACCACCCCAACATCGTCAAGGTCTACGACCACGGCCAGGTGGAGGGGGTCCACTTCATCGCCATGGAGTTCCTGGAGGGGGAGGGCCTGGACAAGCTCATCGAGGAAAGGCGCCTCAACCTCAGGCAGGCGGCCTCCGTCCTCGCCCGGGTGGCGGATGCCCTCCGGCACATCCACGCCCAGGGCATCGTCCACCGGGACATCAAGCCGGGAAACATCATGGTCCTCAAGGGGGCCTTGAGGGAGGAGGGGGTGGACCCCCGGGGGGTGCGCCTCATGGACTTCGGCATCGCCGCGGGGAAGGTCCTCACCCGCCTCACCATCACCGGGGCCCGGATCGGCACCCCCGTGTACATGAGCCCCGAGCAGGCCAAGGGCAGAAGCTGGACCACCGCTCGGACATCTACTCCCTGGGCATCGTCCTCTACGAGGCCCTCACCGGCCAGCCTCCCTTCACCGGGGGATACGAGACCGTGATCCACCAGCAGATCTTCCAGATGCCCACCCCTCCCAAGCAGCTCCGGCCGGAGATCCCCCAGGCCCTCTCCGACCTGGTGCTCAAGATGCTGGAGAAGGACCCGGCCAAGCGGCCGGCCCTGGAGGAGGTCATCCGGGTCCTGGAAGGCCCCTGGGACGAGGAGCGGGGTCTGCCCCACCCCCACTACCTCCTCCTGGGGGTGGAGGCCAAGAAAGGCACGGTGCGCCTCCTGGACCTGGAGGGCACCCCGGCCCGCCTCCTTTCCGGCATCGGCTCA
>BBBN01000160.1 GCA_001311585.1 Thermus sp. JCM 17653 | reverse complement strand
TGCTGGCCGTCATGGCCGAGGGGGGGCTAAGGCGGGGGGAGGGGGGCCTCGAGGTCTACGTGATGGCGGAGATCCCCTCCAACGTCCTCGAGGCCGAGGCCTTCGCCGAGCTCTTTGACGGCTTCTCCATAGGCTCCAACGACCTCACCCAGCTCGCCTTGGGCCTGGACCGGGACTCCGAGAGGGTAGCCCACCTCTTTGACGAAAGGCGGGAGACGGTGAAGCGCCTCGCGGCCATGCTCATTGAGAAGGCCCACGCCAAGGGGAAGAAGGTGGGCATCTGCGGCCAGGCCCCTTCCGACTACCCCGAGTTCGCCGCCTTCCTGGTGGGAAGGGGCATAGACTCCCTAAGCCTCAACCCCGACGCCCTCCTGCGCACGGTGCGGGAGGTGGCGGAGGTGGAAAGGAGGCTCGGGATCGGGTAGCCTGGGGCATGGTCCGCGAGCCCTTCAACGCCCTAAGCCACGCCCTCGGGGTGCCCCTCGCCCTCCTCGGAGGCCTCCTGCTCCTCCTCCTGGCCCCTAGGGAGGCCTGGCCTGCGCTTCTCGCCTTCGGCCTCACCATGGCTTGATGTTCGGGGCGAGCGCCCTCTACCACACCCTCAAGGCGGAAGACCGCCTTCTGGCCTGGCTCAGGAGGCTGGACCACGCCGCCATCTTCCTCTTCATCGCGGGGAGCTACACCCCCTTCCTGGCCGAGGGGCTGGAGGGAGGCGAGAAGGCCTTCGCCCTCTCCCTCGTGTGGGGGCTCGCCCTCCTCGGGGTGGGCTTCCGCCTCCTTTACCTCAAGGCCCCCAGGTGGCTCTACACCCTGGCCTACCTGGCCCTGGGGTGGCTTTCCCTCTTCTTCCTGCCGAGGCTTCACCTTCCCTTTCCCACCCTCGGCCTCATGGGCCTCGCCGGGCTCTTCTACACCCTGGGGGCCTGGGTCTACGGGGCCAAGCGCCCCGACCCCTGGCCCGGACGGGTGGGCTTCCACGGGGTGTGGCACGTCCTCGTCCTCCTGGGAAGCCTCTTTATGTACCTGGCGGTCCTGAGCCTTTACGCCTAGCTTTCTCATGAGAAAGTGAGTACCATGGGGCATGGAACCCCCCCTGATCCTCATTGTGGAGGACGAGAAGGACATCGCCCGCTTCATAGAGCTAGAGCTCCAGGCGGAGGGCTACCGCACCGAGGTGGCCCACGACGGCATCACCGGGCTTTCCAAGTTCCGGGAGGTGAACCCCAACCTGGTGGTCCTGGACCTGATGCTTCCCGTGATGGACGGGATCGAGGTGGCCAAGCGCATCCGCAAGACCTCCAATGTGCCCATCCTGATCCTCACCGCCAAGGACCGCGTGGAGGACAAGGTGGCGGGCCTGGACGCGGGGGCCGACGACTACCTGGTCAAACCTTTCTCCATAGAGGAGCTCCTCGCCCGGGTCAGGGCCCACCTCCGCCGGGTCACCCCGGCCATCACCGGGGAGATCCGGGTGGCGGACCTCATCATCAACCTCGAGGGCCGGGAGGTCTTCCGGGGCGGGCGGCGCATAGAGCTTTCCAACAAGGAGTTTGAGCTCCTGGAGCTTCTCGCCAAAAACCCCGGCAAGGTCTTCAGCCGCTACGAGATCGAGGAAAAGGTCTGGCCGGGCTACCAAGGGGGAAGCAACGTGGTGGACGTCTACATCGGCTATCTGCGCAAGAAGCTGGAGGCCGGGGGAGAGCGCCGCCTCATCCACACCGTGCGGGGCGTGGGGTACGTGCTCCGGGAAGACTGACCCCCGGCATGACCCTCAGGGCCCGCATCACCCTCCTCACCGCGGGGCTCCTCCTGGTGGCCCTCTTGGCCTTAGGCGTGGCCCTGGAAGGCCTCCTTAGGAGCTTCCTCTACCGCAACCTCCGGGGCGAGCTCCTGGAGGCCAGCAACCAGGTGGTGCGCCTCCTCAACCTGGGGGGGCAGGCCCTCCTGGAGGCCGGCCTCCCCCCGAGCCTCTACGCCGAGGTCCAGCTCCTCCCCGAGGAAAACCCCGCCCTTTTGGCCAAGGAAGGGGGCATCAGCTTGCAGAAAAGCCCCGCCCTGGGACAGGGACGGCTCCTTTTGGGCGAGGCCCAGTACCGCGCCTCCTGGAAAGGGGCGAGGTCTGGGCCCAGGTGGCCCTTCCCCGGGAGGGAAGCCCCTTGCGCCTTCTGGTCTACGCCCGCCGGGTGGAGGTCAACCTCTCCGGGGCGGTGTGGAAGGGAGCCCTCCTGGTGGGCAAGCCCACGGAGGACCTCGAGGCCACCCTAAGCCAGTTCGCCCGCATCTACGCCGGCACCGCCCTCCTCGTCCTCCTCCTCTCCTTCCTCCTGGCGAGGGGCCTGGTGGCCCGGGCCTGGAGCCGTTGGAGTGGGTGGCCCGAAAGGCCGAGGCCATGCCCGAGCGCCCCGAGCCCCTCCCCGAGCCCGAGGGAAGGGACGAGGTGGCCGCCCTGGTTAGGGCCCTAAACGGCATGCTTTCCCGCATGCAAAAGGCCTTTGAGGCCCAGACCCGCTTCCTCCAGGACGCCTCCCACGAGCTCAGGACCCCCATCACCGCCATCCTGGGGCACGTGGGTTACCTGCTCCGGCGCACCCCCCTCACCGAGGCCCAGCGGGAAAGCCTGGAAATCGTGAGGCGGGAGGCGGAGCGCATGGGGAAGCTGGTCTCGGACCTCCTGGTTCTGTCCCAGAGCGGCACCTGGCGCATAGAACCCGTGTCGGTCAGGGTGCGGGATCTTCTGGAGGAGGTGCGGGAGGAGTTCGCCAAGAGCCTGGAAGGGGAGATCCACGTGGAGGCCCCGGAGGAGCTCTACGTGCGGGGGGACCCCGACCGGCTCCACCAGGTCATGGCCAACCTGGTTTCCAACGCCCTCAAGGCCGGGGCCAGGCACGTGTGGCTCAGGGCCTTTGACCTGGGGGACAAGGCGGTGGTGCGGGTGGAGGACGACGGGGAGGGGATCCCCGAGGAGCACCTCCCCCACCTCTTTGAGCGCTTCTACCGGGTGGACAAGGCCCGAGACCGGGAAAGGGGCGGGTCGGGCCTCGGCCTGGCCATCGTGAAGGCCATCCTCGAGGCCCACGGGGGGGAGATCTGGGTGGAAAGCCAGGTGGGCAAGGGGACGGCCTTCAGCTTTTCCCTTCCCGCAAGCGGGCCACCGCCTCCTCCACGCTGATCTCCCCCCGCCTTAGGGCTTCCAAGACCTGGAGGCGCTCCTCTCCCCCGCCCCCTTCCTCGTACCCCAGGGCCTTGAGGAGGGCGTCCAGCCGGGCCCGCACCGTGGGGTAGGAGACCCCCAGGATGCGCTCCACCTCCTTCAGGTTCCCCCGAGCCTTGACGAAAAGCCGCAGGAAGTCCAGGTGCTCCTTGGGAAGGAGGGCGAACTCGTTTGGGGCGAAGCGCCCGTGCACCTCGGTGCCGCAGGCGGGGCAGAAGAGGGCCTTCACCGCCAGGGGCCCCTCACAGGCCGGGCAACGGGTGGGGAGGGGCCGGCTCACCATACGCCCACCTTTACCCCTATCCCCTCTCCCTCCAGCTCCCAAAGCACCAGGGGAGGAAGCCCCCTAAGGGCGAAGACCGCCCCCAGGGGCGTCCTTAAGGCCTTCCCCCGAAGGAGGGCCCGGGTCTTGCGGAGGAAGAGGGCAAGGAGAAGGCCCCACTCTAAAGCCAAGAGGGGAAGCCCCAGGAAAAGGGGCAGGGGGAAAGGCCCCCGCACCAGGCGGAGGAGGTCCTTCAGGTCCACCCCCCGGTTGGCCAGGGTCAGCTTGGCCTCTTGCGGCAAGAAGGCCCCCAAAAGCTCCGCCAGAGCCAGGGGCAGGTTGACGTTCACCCGCACGGGCTTGCCCTCGTCGTAGGCGTTTATGCGCACCCTAAGAACCTGGAGAGGCCCCTTGGCCCTAGGCCGCGCCTCCACCGCCTCGAGGAGGGCCAAGGCCTCCTCCACCCCGACCTCCCCCGAACGCACCATCTCCAGTATGCGCCGTTTTTCCTCCATGTTCTGACCCCCTTGTGAAGGGTTGTAAACCCGGTTTTATAATTTGTCAAGTTTGCTCTTACATATCTAAAACCCCAGCCTCGAGGGGTGCCGGGAGCCAGAAAGGGCGCCCCCAGAAAGGCGAAGAGAAAAAGGCCGTAGGCCAAGAGGAGAAGCCCGGCCCGCAAAAGGCCCCTTAGCCTCTCTTCCAGGAGGAAGTACAGGGTGAGGAGAAGCCAACCCCCAAGGACGGAAACCTCCTTGGGGTCCAGGCTTAAGGGGCTTCCGAAGTAGCCGAAGGCCCAGGCCATGCCGCTCGCAAGCCCCAGGGTGACCGCCACGTACCCCACCCGAAGGTACCCCCGCTCAAGCCGCCTCAGGCTCCAAAGGGGGGCGGCGGCCACGGCCCGCTCGGGGGCCAGGCGGAGCTCAGGTC
>BBBN01000159.1 GCA_001311585.1 Thermus sp. JCM 17653 | reverse complement strand
GGGCCTGGAAGGGCTCCAGGCGGGGCTTAGGGCGGCTCGGGAGGCCCTGGAGCGGGAGGTGGCCCAGGGCTTAAGGGAGGGCTTCTCGTGGTGGACGGCCCCGTGCGCCTCTTCCGGGAAGGACCCCTCCTCGCTACATCAAGACCCACTGGGTCCGCTACCTGCCCAAGGAGGGGGAGGCCCTCCTCGAGGCCTTAGCCCCGGGGGAGCGCACCCCCGCCTTCCGCCTTCGCCGGAAGGGCCTGGAGCTTGCCAGCTGGTATTTGCGCCTGCCCTTGCCCCCGGAGGGCTTCGCCCTCCCTTGGCGGGCCTCCTTCGCGTGGAGACGCCCTTGGAAGGTCCCTTTAGGGAACTGGCCGACCTCTCCTTGGGGCTTTTTACCGCCCTGGCCTCCCACCCGGTGAAGGACCCCAGGGCCCCCCAGAACCTCCTTCCCGTGGGGGGGCTGGAGCGGGAGCTTGCCCGGCGGATGGGCAGGCCCGAGGTGGTGGGCCGCATCCTTTCCCGGCATCTGGGAGGTGGAAGGTGAAGCGCATCGGCGTGGTCTTGGGAAGGCGGGAAGCCACCCCCCTGGAGTTCTGGGTGGGGGTGGAGGGAGAGGGGCTTTTGCGCCTGGACGACCTGGTGGTGGTGGAGGGCTTCCACCCCCAGGTGGGCCGGGTGCGCTACTTCGGCATGGTGGACCACGTGGCCAAGGTCCACGAGGGGGAGGGCTTTGACACCGACACCTTCCTCGCGGTGGAGGGGAAGATCCCCGTGAGCCTGGCCTACGTGGCCCACGTGAGCGTGACCCGCATCCTCCCCGAGGAGTTCTTCCCCCCCGACCCGGGCTCCCCGGTGTACCTGGCCCAGGGAGAGGACCTGGAGCTGGCCCTCTACTACGAGGCCATGCGGAACCAGAGGGGCAGCACCAAGCTCCCCGCAGCTTTTAAAAAAACGGGGAGGTGGCCTACCTCAACCTGGAGTTCCTAAACGGGGTCAAGGGCGGGCACGTGAACATCTCCGGCATCAGCGGGGTAGCGGCCAAGACCAGCTACGCCACCTTTCTCCTCAAAAGCCTTCTGGAAAGCGGCGTCCTCGAGGACGCCCACCAGGCCAAGGTCCTCCTCTTCAACGTCAAGGGGGAGGACCTCTTCTTCCTGGATAAGCCCAACACCCGCCTCACCGAGGAGGCGCGAAAGGTCTACGGGAAGCTCGGCCTCCCCGCCACCCCTTTCCAGAGCGTCGCCTTCCTGGCCCCGCCCAGGAAGGACGGATACGTGCCCGACCTGGAGACCCGCCTCGAGGGGGTCAAGGCCTACCACTGGGACCTGGTCCAGTTCTGCCAAAAGGGGCTCCTCCCCTTCCTTTTCGCCGACCGGGGCCTCATGACCAACCTGGGGTTTCTGGTCCAGCACCTCACGGAGAAGCTCCGGCGCCTCGCCGAGGGGCAGAAGGCCCCCACCTCCTGGTGGAGGACTGGCCGGGGGGGGAGCTTCCCGAGGGGATGAGCTTTGACCAGCTGGGAAAGGTCCGCCTAAGGAGCTTCTCGACCTGGTGCGCTACCTGGAGCACAGGCTCCTGGGCCCCGAAACCGGGGAGGGGGAAGGGGATAGGACCTGGACCGCCCGCCAGGCCAAGGGGACCCTGGAGCCTTCGTCCGGCGCCTGCGCTCCAGCGTGGAGAACGTGGGCCACCTCGTCCGCGGCGACCGCTTGGGAACCCCTCCGGACCCCTTGCGCGGGGAACAGGTCCACGTGGTGGACCTGGCGAAGCTTTCCCCCCAGGCGCAGATGTTCGTGGTGGGAAGCCTCCTCAAGGACCTCTTTGAGAAGAAGGAACGGGGCCAGTACCGGGGAAAGGTCTTCATCGTCCTGGACGAGCTCAACAAGTACGCTCCCCGGGAAGAGGAAAGCCCCATCAAGGACGTCCTTTTGGACATCGCCGAGAGGGGCCGCTCCCTCGGGGTCATCCTCATCGGGGCCCAGCAGACGGCCAGCGAGGTGGAGCGCCGGGTGGTGGCCAACGCCGCCATCCGGGTGGTGGGCCGCCTGGACGCCGCCGAGGCGGAGCGCCCCGAGTACCGCTACCTTCCCACCTCCTTCCGCCAACGGGCCCTCATGCTCCCCCAGGGGGCGGTGATCCTCCACCAGCCGAGATCCCCGTTCCCCTCCTGGTCCACTTCCCCTTCCCCGCCTGGGCCACCAAGCGGGAGGAGGTCCTGGAGGACAACTCCGCCGAGGCCCTCAGGCGGGAGCTTTTTTTGAAGGGGTAGGATGGGTTTGCCATGAAGGAGACCCCTCTTTACCGGGCCCACCTGCGCCACGGGGGGCGTATGGTGGACTTCGCCGGCTACCTCCTTCCCCTCCAGTACACCTCCATCGTGGAAGAGCACCTGGCCGTGCGCCGGGAGCCGGCCTCTTTGACGTGAGCCACATGGGGGAGTTTTTGGTCCGGGGGGAGGAGGCTTTGGCCTTCCTCCAATGGGCCACGGCCAACGACGTGGGCCGCCTCAAGGTGGGAAGGGCCCAGTACTCCATGCTCCCGAACCCAAGGGGCGGGGTGGTGGACGATATCTACCTCTACCGCCTGGGAGAAGGGGAGTACCTCATGGTGGTGAACGCCGCCAACATCGCCAAGGACCTCGCCCACCTCCAGGCCTTGGCCCAGGGGTTCAAGGTGGAGCTCCTGGACGTTTCCGAAAGGACCGCCCTCCTCGCCCTCCAGGGCCCCAAGGCGGCCTCCCTCCTCCAGGGGCTTACCGATCAGGACCTTTCCCAGAAGCGGAAGAACGACGTGTTTTCCGCCCGGGTGGCGGGCCGGCCTGCCCGCCTCGCCCGCACGGGGTACACGGGGGAGGACGGGTTTGAGCTTTTCCTGGCCCCGGAGGACGCCGAAGCCGTCTTTGAGGCCCTCCTCGAGGTGGGGGCGAGGCCTTGTGGTCTTGGGGCCCGGGACACCTTGAGGCTCGAGGCGGGCTTCCCCCTCTACGGCCACGAGCTCACCGAGGAGACCAACCCCCTCTGCACCCCCTGGGCCTGGGTGGTGAAGAAGGAGAAGGACTTCCTGGGCAAGGAGGCCATGCTGGCCCAGACCTGCCGGGAGAGGCTCGTGGGCCTGGTGCTGGAGACGGGCATCCCCCGGGAGGCTATAGGGTGCTTTCCGGGGAGCGCCCCGTGGGCCGGGTGACCAGCGGGGGGTACTCGCCCCTCCTGCAGAAGGGCATCGCCCTGGCCTACGTGGAGGAGGAGGCGGAGGGGCCCTTGCTGGTGGAGGTCCGGGGCCGGGCGGTCCCCGCCCTCCTTAGCCCCCTCCCCTTCGTGCCGCTAAAATAGCGGGGGTTGGGAGGCGCTATGGACATACCCAAGGACCGCTTTTATACCAAGACCCACGAGTGGGCCCTGCCCGAAGGGGACACGGTGCTCGTCGGCATCACCGACTACGCCCAAGACGCCCTCGGCGACGTGGTCTACGTGGAGCTACCCGAGGTGGGCCGGGCGGTGGAGCAGGGGGAGGCGGTGGCGGTGGTGGAAAGCGTGAAGACCGCCTCCGACATCTACGCCCCCGTGGCCGGGGAGGTGGTGGAGGTGAACCCCGCCCTGGAGAACCCCGAGCTCATCAACCAGGACCCTTACGGGGAGGGCTGGATCTTCCGCCTCAAGCCCCGGAACATGGCCGACCTGGACGGGCTTCTGGACGCAGGAGGCTACCAGGCGGCCCTGGAAGCCGAGGCATGAGGCCCGAGGGCCCGAGCCTCGCCCGCGCCTTGGGGCGGGAGGGCCCTCTGTAGCCCCGGGGCAAATGGCCCTGGGGTTTTGCCTAAGGATGGAAGCATGGACTACACGCCCCACACGGAGGAAGAGATCCGGGAGATGCTCAGGCGGGTGGGGGCGGAGCGCTTGGAGGACCTTTTCGCCCACCTGCCCAAGGAGGTCCTGAACCCCCCCATAGACCTTCCCGGGCCCCTGCCGGAGTGGAAGGTCCTGGAGGAGTTAAGGCGCCTCGCCGCCCAAAACCTTCCCGCCCACAAGGCCTTCCTGGGGGGCGGGGTGAGGAGCCACCACGTGCCCCCCGTGGTCCAGGCCCTGGCCTCTAGGGGCGAGTTCCTCACCGCCTACACCCCCTACCAGCCCGAGGTGAGCCAGGGGGTCCTGCAGGCCACCTTTGAGTACCAGACCATGATCGCCGAGCTCACGGGCCTGGAGGTGGCCAACGCCTCCATGTACGACGGGGCCACGGCCCTGGCGGAGGGGGTGCTCCTCGCCCTCCGGGAAACGGGGAGGATGGGGGTTTGGGTCTCCCAGGGGGTCCACCCCGAGTACCGCGCGGTGCTCAAGGCCTACCTCGAGGCCGTGGGGGCCACCCTCAAGACCCTCCCCCTGGAAGGGGGGACGGACCCCCCTCTGAGGTGGGGGAGGAGGTGGGGGCGGTGGTGGTCC
>BBBN01000158.1 GCA_001311585.1 Thermus sp. JCM 17653 | reverse complement strand
CCCCCGAAGGAGCTTCCCCTCCTCAACCCCCTCCTCCTCGGGGTCCTCTTCGGCCTCGGCTTTGAGACGGCAAGCCAGCTTTCCGCCCTGGCCCTCTCCGCCGAGCTCTCCCCCTTGCGCCTCGGGGCCTTCTTCACCCTGGGGATGCTCCTCGTGGACGGGGTGGACGGGCTTCTGGCGAGCCGCCTGCAGAACCTGGCCAAGGACTCCCGAAGGGCGGAACAGGCGAGCCGCCTCCTCGGGTGGGCGGTGGTGGCCGTGGCCCTGCTTCTGGCCTTGGCGGAGCTAGGGGGGGTGGACCTCGAGGCCCTCTCCCTGCCCCTAGGCCTTGGGCTTTTCGGCCTCCTGGTCTCCTTAAGGCTCTACGCTCTAAGGCCCGCATGAGCCACCCCTATCCCCCGCCCCGGGACAAGAAGGGAAGCCGCATCGGCTTCACCACGGGGGCGAATGCCGCTGCGGCGGCTAAGGCCGCGGCCCTCGCCCTCCTCGGGGAGGCTCCGGAGGTGGTGGACATCTGGCTCCCCGCGGGGTGGCGGCAACCCTTCAGGGTCTTCCGCCTGGAACGGAAGGGAGAAGGGGTCCTCGTGGGAATGATCAAGGACGCCGGGGACGACCCCGACGTGACCCACGGGGCGGAGATCCAGGCCCTGGTGCGCTTCGCCAGCGCCGACCGCTTGGAGGGCGGGGAAGGCGTGGGGGTGGTGACCAAGCCCGGCCTCGGGGTGCCCGTGGGGGAGCCCGCCATTAACCCCGTGCCCAGGCGGATGATCTGGGAAGCGGTGCGGGAGGTGACGGAAAGGCCCCTCGCCATCACCATCGCCATCCCCGGCGGGGAGGAGCTCGCCAAGAAGACCTTAAACCCCAGGCTCGGGATCCTCGGGGGGCTTTCCGTCCTCGGGACCACGGGGGTGGTGAAGCCCTATTCCACCAGCGCCTTCCGCATGAGCGTGGTCCAGGCGGTGGGGGTGGCGCGGGCGAACGGCCTCTTAGAGATCGCCGCCACCACGGGGGGCAAGAGCGAGCGCTTCGCCCAAAGGCTCCTCCCCCACCTCCCGAGATGGCCTTCATAGAGATGGGGGACTTCGTGGGGGACGTCCTCCGGGCCGCCCGGAAAGTGGGCATTGAGGTAGTACGCATCGTGGGGATGATTGGGAAGATCTCCAAAATGGCCGACGGCAAGACCATGACCCACGCCGCCGGGGGCGAGGTGAACCTCTCCCTTCTCCTTTCCCTCCTTAAGGAGGCGGGGGCAAGCCCTAAGGCCCTTAAGGAGGCGGAGGGGGCGGCCACCGCCCGCCGCTTCCTGGAGCTTGCCCTAGAGGAGGGGCTGGAGCTCTTCTTCCTGAACCTCGTCCGCCTCGCCCGGGAGAGGCTCCAGGGCTACATCGGGGAAAGGCCCTTCGTGAGCGTGGCCCTGACGGACTTTGACCAGGGGCGGTGCCTCGCCGCCTGGCCCGACAGGGAGGTGTACCGTGGATGACCTGATCAAGCGCGGAAAAACCCCGCCCACCAGATGACGGCGAAGGGGCGGGCCATAGAGGAGGAGAGCTTCCGCATCGTGGACCTAGAGGCCGGGCCCCACGGGTTTTCTCCCCTGGAGTGGCCGGTGGTGCGCCGGATGATCCACGCCACCGCCGACTTTGAGTACAAGGAGCTCACCCGCTTTAGCCAAGGGGCGGTGGAGGCGGGGCTAAAGGCCATCAGGAGGGGGCGCGGATCCTGGTGGACGCCCGGATGATCGCCTGCGGCCTAAACCCGGAGAGGCTCAGGCTCTTCGGCAACGAGGTGGTGGAGCTCCTCTCCCACCCCGAGGTGGTGGAAAGGGCCAAGGCCACGGGGGGAACCCGGGCCGAAGCGGCGGTGGCCTACGCCTGGGAAAAGGGGCTTCTGGACAGGGCCATCGTGGGGGTGGGGAACGCCCCCACCTTCCTCCTCGCCCTGGTGGAAGCCATCGGGCAGGGAGCGAGGCCCGCCTTGGTCCTGGGGATGCCCGTGGGGTTCGTGAACGTCCTGGAGGCCAAGCGGGTCCTCATGGAGGCCCCAGTGCCCTGGATCGTCACGGAGGGCCGAAAAGGAGGGAGCACCCTGGTGGTGGCCGCCCTCCATGCCTTGATCCGCCTCGCGGCGGACGGGGGGGTGGACACCTCCAAAGCCTTCAGGGAGGGGTAGATGGCGGTTTACGTGATCGGGATGGGGGCGAGGGGCCGGGAGGGCCTGAGCCTCGAGGCCCTAAGGCGCCTGGAAGAGGCGGAGGTCCTGATGGGCGGGAGGCGCCACCTCGCCCACTTCCCTGAGCACCCCGGGGAGAAGGTGCCCGTCCAGGGCCCCCTGGAGGCCCTTTTGGACCTGGCGGAAGCGCGGCTTAAGGAGGGGAAGAAGGTGGCCTTCCTGGCCTCGGGGGACCCCCTCTTCTACGGGATCGGCAAAAGGGTTCTGGAGCGCTTTCCCGAAGCCGAGGTCCACCCCGCCCCCACCGCCTTCCAGGAGGCCTTCGCCAGGCTTAAGCTCCCCTGGGACCAGGCCCGCTTCTTCTCCTTTCACGGGAGGCCCCTGGGCGGAGCGCTTTTAGAGCTCAGCCTCTCCCCCCTTTCCGTGGTCTACACCGACCCCGAGCACACCCCGGCGCGGATCGCCCGGGCCCTTTTGGAGATGGGCGTGGACGCCCGGGCCCACGTGGCGGAGAGGCTCGGGGAGGAGGACGAAAGGGTGCGGAGCTTCGCGGGCCTGGAGGAGGTGGCCCGGGAAACCTTCCTGGACCCCAACGTCCTCATCCTGGAGGCCAAGGGCCCCCTTCCCCCAAGGCTCGGCTTCTTCCCCGACGAGGCCTTTGAGCAAAGGATGCCCAAGAAGGGGCTCATCACCAAGCGGGAGGTCCGCCTCCTCGCCCTGGGCCTCCTCGCCTTTCCCCCGGATGGGGTCCTTTGGGACATCGGCGCCGGGACGGGGAGCGTGGGGATTGAGGCGGCAAGGCTTGCCCCATGGGGGGAGGTCTACGCCGTGGAGAAGAACCCCGAGTCCTGGCCCCACATAGAGGAGAACGCCCGCCATTTTGGGGCCTTGAACCTCGTCCTGGTCAAGGGAGAGGCCCCAAAGGCCCTAGAGGGCCTTCCCGCCCCCCACGCCGTCTTCGTGGGAGGAAGCGGGGGGGAGCTGGAGGAGATCCTCAGGGTAAGCCTGGAGGCCCTGAGGCCCGGGGGGAGGCTGGTGGTGGCGGCCATCACCCTGGAGAACCTCCTCGCAGCCTACGGCTTCCTGAAGGGGACGGGGCTTCCCATGGAGGGCTTCCAGGTCCAGGCGAGCCGGGTGGTGCCCCTTGCCCGCTACCACCGCCTCGAGGCGCAAAACCCCATCACCCTTCTCGCCGTGCGCAAGGAGGGGGCATGAAGCTCTACCTCATCGGCCTAGGCCCGGGGGACCCGGAACTCCTCACCCTCAAGGCCCTAAGCTCCTCCAAAGGCTCCCCGTCCTCTTCTACCCCCAGGAGGAGGGGAGGGAGCCCATCGCCCTGGGAATCGCCCGGCCCTTCCTCCCCGAGGGCAAGCCCCTCCTTCCCCTGCCCCTCTTCACCGGGGGGGACCCCGTGGAAGCGGAAAGGGCGCGGAGGGAGGCGGCCCGAAGGGTCCGGGAGGCCCTTTCCCGCTACGGGGAAGGGGGGTACCTCGTCCTGGGGGACAGCCTCCTCTACGCCTCCCCCGTGAACCTCCTCCCCCACCTCGAGGGAGTAGAGGTGGAGGCCGTCCCCGGGATCAGCGCCCACCAGCTGGCGGCGGCCCGCGTCCTGAAGCCCTTGGCCATGGGGGAGGAGGGCTTCGCCGTGGTGACGGGGCTTGGCCCCGTGGACCCAGAGGGCCTAGACCGCTTCCAGAGCGTCTTCGTCTACAAGGCCAAGGACCTGAAGGCCCTGGAAAAGGCCTTCCCCGAGCGGAAAGGTTGGGCCTTCCTGCGGCTTGGGATGCCGGGAGAGAGGGTCCTGCCTCTAGACCAGGCCAAAAGGGAGGACTACTGGACCCTGGTGGGGCTTTGGCGGGTGGATTCCCCGATGCAGGAGGGAGAAGGATGAGGCCTTTGGTGCACGTGGTGGGCGGGGGGCCCGGGGACCCGGAGCTCCTCACGGTGAAGGGGGCGAGGCTCCTAAGGGAGGCCCGCTTCGTCCTCTACACGGGAAGCCTGTTCCCCGAAGGGCCTTGCGGGAGCTTGCCCCCAAGGCGGCGCTTCTGGACTCCAAGGGGATGACCTTGGAGGAAATCGTCCTGGCCTTGGCCGAGGAGGCCCGGAAGGCAGGGGGGTGGTCCGGCTCCACTCGGGGGACCCGGGGCTTTACGGGACGCTTCTTGAGGAGAGGGAGGCCCTCGAGGCCTTAGGGGTAGGGGTGGAGGTGGTCCCCGGGGTCACGGCGGCCTTCGCCCTGGCGGCGAGGGCGGGCCTTTCCCTCACCGCCCCGGAGGTGGCCCAGGCGGTGGCCTTCACCCGGCTTGGGGTACGGACGCCCG
>BBBN01000157.1 GCA_001311585.1 Thermus sp. JCM 17653 | reverse complement strand
GGCGAAGGGCAAGGGGGGGAAGGGAAGGGGCAGGGTCCGGTCCCCCACCAGCAAGGCCTCGGGCCCCGGGCGCAGGGCCACCACCCGGGCGGGGGCGAAGTGGAAGCGGACCTCCTCCCGCTTTAGGCCCGCCTCCACCACCAAAAGCCCTGGGCCACAAAGACCCGGTCCCCTTCCACCAGGGGGCCGAGCCAGGGGCCTTCCGGCAGCGGGAGCCGCCCCCAGGGGAGTTCCAGACCCCCCTCCACGAGCCTGGGCTGGACCGGGGCCAAAGCGGTGAAACGCCCCTCCAGCGCCCCCGAGGGCAGGGAAAGGCGCACCCGGTACTCCCCGGGAGCCTCGGGGGTGAAGGGAAGGCGGAAGCCTCCTTCCTGGGCCTCCACCTCCCAGGTGGCGGTTCCCTGGGGCCCTTGGACCTCCAGGGGGAAGCGGCCCTGGGGCAGGTCTTTGCCCTCCAGGAAGAGGGCCTCCCCCACCCGGGCGGTCTCCGGCAGGAGGAGGGTCTGGCCTAGGGCGGAAAGCCCCAGGAAGGCCAAGGCGAACCAGCGGCGCATGGGGTTATTCTACCGGTATGGGGCTTCTGGACATGATCGGTCCGGTGATGGTGGGGCCTTCCTCCAGCCACACGGCGGGGGCCTGCCGCCTGGCCCTCCTCGCCCGCCACCTCCTGGGGGAAAAGCCCAAGCGGGTGGAGTTCGGCCTCCACGGTTCCTTCGCCAAGACCGGCCGGGGCCACGGCACCCACCTGGCCTTGGCCGCCGGGGTCTTAGGTCTCCGGCCCGACGACGAGCGGCTCAAGGAGAGCCTGGCCCTGGCGGAAAGGGAAGGGGTGGAGGTGGTCTTCAAGGAGGTGGAGCTTGGGGATGTGCACCCCAACACCGTGCGCATGGTGTTGGAGGGGGAGAAGGAGCGCCTCACCGTCACGGGGAGTTCCCTGGGCGGGGGCGTGGTGCGGGTTTTTGAGGTGGACGGGTTTGAGGTGCGCATCACCGGCGCCGCCCCCACCCTGGTGGTGAAGAACGTGGATACCCCCGGGTGGTGGCCCGGGTGGCCCGCATCCTGGCGGACGACGAGGTGAACATCGCCCACCTCACGGTAAGCCGCAAGAAGAAGGGCGGAGAGGCCATGATGAGCCTGGAGATGGACCGCCCCCTTTCCGCCAAACCCCTGGAGTATTTGGAGTACCTCTCCTACATCCTCTGGGTGCGGCAGATCCCCCCGGTTATGGACTGATTTTGGCGTGAACCCCTCGCCCAAGCCCAGGCGTGAGGCTCATGCTGGCCTGGGCCAGCACGGGGTGGCATTAAGTACCCCACCGCGGCTTTCGCCGCGGCGGGGGCCCCCAAAGAGCCTTCTCCTCACCCTGTTTCGGGTGTCCCATGTTGCGAAACAACGTGCGGGCACTTAAAGGGCGGTGGCCGGGGGGAGCTCCAGGCGCAAGGAGGCCCCGCCCCAGGGGCTTGGGCCGGAGGCAAGCCGCCCCCCGTGGGCCTCGGCCACCTTCTTGGCGGTGTAAAGGCCGAGGCCTGAGCTTCCCCGGGGACCTCTCCTTGGCGGAAGGGCCGGGCCAGGGCTTCCAGGGACAGGGGCAGGCCGGGGCCGTCGTCTTCCACCTGTAAAGCCCCCTCCTCCACCCGCACCCGCACCCGGCTTTTGGCGTGGCGCAGGGCGTTCTCCAGGAGGTTGGCCAGGGCCCTTTCCACGAGAAGCCTCTCCCCCCGGGCAAGCCCCGCCCCTTCCACCTCCAAGTGAAGCCCCCGCCTTCTGGCCTCCTCGCGGTAGCGTAGGAGGAGGTCCTCGGCCAGGGCGCGGAGGTTCAGGGTTTCCCTCTGGGGTGCGCGGGCCTCGAGGCGGGCGAGGGCGAGGAGGTTCTCCGTCAGGTGGTAGCCCCGGGCGAGCTCCTCCCTGAGGGCGCGGAGGAGGGCCACGCGCCGCTCCTTCCCCAGGTCGTCCGCCCTCTCCAGGTAGTCCAAAAGGCGCAGGGCGGAAAGGAGGGGGGTTTTGAGGTCGTGGGCCAGGGCGGCGTACAGGGCCTCCCGGGCCTCGAGGAGCTCCTTGAGCCGGGCGAGGAGCTCGGAAAACCGGGCCCGGAGGAGGGCGATCTCCCCCGGAGGGGGCTCCTTGGGGGCGGGGAGGCGGAGGGCCTCCAGGGGCCCCTCCTTCAAGGAGAGGTAGGCCAGGGCCCGGGTGAGCTCCTCCAGGGGCCTGAGGAGCTTTGGGCCAGGAAGTAGCCCACGAGGCCCGAGAGGAGGGCGAGGAGGAGGAGCCAGAGGAGAAGGGGAAGCCAGGGGCCTTCCCCCAGGGCCCCCAGGGTGAGGGCCAGGACTAGGTTGGGCAGGAAGGCGAGGAGGGCGATGACCAGGGCGAGCCTAGCCTTAGGCTCATCGCGACCCGCCGAGAGCACCGCCAGGAAAGCCTCCTGGGGCACCTCCACCTTGCCGATGGCCTTGAGCCGCTTCTTCCCTTCCTTCTGCTTCTCCAGAAGCTTCTTCTTCCGGGTCACGTCCCCGCCGTAGCACTTGGCGAGGACGTCCTTCCTTAGGGCCTTCACCGTGGCCCGGGCGATGATCTTCCCTCCGATGGCCGCCTGGATGGGCACCTCAAAAAGCTGCCTGGGGATGACCTCGGCGAGCTTGTCCACCATGGCCCGGGCCATGGCGTAGGCCTTCTCCCGGTGGGCGATGAAGGTGAGGGCGTCCACGGGCTCCCCGTGCACCAGGACGTTCACCTTCACCAGGTCCCCGGGGCGGTAGCCCGCCTGCTCGTAGTCCATGGAGGCGTAGCCCCGGGAGAGGCTTTTTAGGCGGTCGTGGAAGTCGTAGAGGATTTCGGCGAAGGGGGCCTCGTAGACCAGCTCCACCCGCTTCTGGGCCCCGGGGAGGTAGGTCATGTTGAGGAGCCTGCCCCGCTTTTCCTGAAGGAGCTGCATGAGGCTTCCCACGTACTCCTCGGGGGTGAAGAGGGTGAGCTTCACGTAGGGCTCGAGGACCTCCTCCACCTTGGTGGGGTCGGGGAGGTCGGCGGGGTTGTGGATCTCTAGCTCTTCCCCGCTTTTGAGCCGCACCTTGTAGACCACGCTGGGGGCGGTGGCGATGAGCTCTAGGCCGAACTCCCTCTCCAGCCTCTCCTGGACGATCTCGGCGTGAAGAAGCCCAAGGAAGCCGCAGCGGAAGCCGAAGCCCAAGGCGGTGGAGGACTCGGGCTCAAAGGCGAGGGCGGCGTCGTTGAGCTTGAGCTTTTCCAGGGCGTCCCGGAGCTTCCCGTAGTCCCCGGACTCCACCGGGTAGAGCCCGGCGAAGACCACGGGCTTGGCCGGGCGGAAGCCGGGGTAGGGGGAGGGGGTGGGGCGGTCCGCCAGGGTGAGGGTGTCCCCCACCTGGACGTCGTGGATGTCCCGGATGGCGGCCACGAGCCACCCCACCTCCCCGGCCACGAGTTCCTCCGTGGGCATGAGGCCCTGGGGGGTAAAGACCCCCACCTTGTCCACGGTGAACTCCTTGCCCGTGGAATAGACCTGGATCCGGTCCCCGGGCCGCACCCTCCCCTCAAAGAGGCGGAGGTAGGGGATCACCCCCTGGTAGGCGTCGTAGACGGAGTCAAAGATGAGGGCCTTCAAGGGGGCCTCGGGGTCTCCCTTGGGGGGCGGGATGCGCTTCACGATGGCCTCGAGGATCTCCTCCACCCCCTCCCCCGTCTTCCCCGAGGCGAAGATGGCCTCGTCGGCGGGGAGGCCTAAGACCTCCTCCACCTCCAGGGCCACCTCCAGGGGGCGGGCGTTGGGGAGGTCGATCTTGTTGATGACGGGGATCATGACGTGCCCGTGCTCCAGGGCCATGTAGAACTTGGCCAGGGTTTCCGCCTCTACGCCTTGGCTAGCGTCCACCACCAAAAGCACCCCCTCCACCGCCGCCAGGGCCCGGGAGACCTCGTAGGTGAAGTCCACGTGCCCCGGGGTGTCGATGAGGTGGAGGACGTACTCCTCCCCGTCCTTGGCCCGGTAGCTCACCCGCACCGCGCTGGCCTTGATGGTGATGCCCCGCTCGCGCTCCAGTTCCAGGGAGTCCAGAAACTGCTCCCGCATCTCCCGCTCGCTCACGGCGTGGGTGAGCTGGAGGATGCGGTCGGCCAGGGTGGACTTCCCGTGGTCCACGTGGGCGATGATGGAGAAGTTGCGGATGCGGCGGATGTCCATCCTTTTCATCCTCCGGGCTTCCCTGGGCAAAGTCAAGCGGCCCCGGGTTCTGAGCTCTCATCACTTTCCTCCCCCAGCCCCTGAAGCAACCTGACCAACTCTGCCAGCACAGCTTCCCTCCAAGGCGGGGCCCTCCACCCATAGGAAGGCTCCCCACCCAAGGGCCCCCAATAGGCCAGATACCAGGCTCCCGACCCCCCGGGTACACCAGGAGGGTGACCTCCACCCCCTCCCCACCATGGCCCAGGTCAGCAAAGCTACCTTGAAGGCGGGCCCGTCTCCGCTCGGGGCTGGCGGGCTT